>NZ_QGDU01000048.1 GCF_003149045.1 Fibrobacter sp. UWR4
GAACAATCGGCCGAGAAAACGACTTGGATTTCTCACCCCATTAGAGTATATTTCTAGGCAAGTTAAACAAATTTACTTGGCGACTTAAATTCGCCTTTTGAGTTATATGTGCATTATAGAGTAACGCACAAGCCTGCTGGTAGCCATCTCCCAAAAAATCATCCCACTTTATCTTAGAATCAATTCCAAAATCTTCTTTTAGATAAAAATTGATTGTTTTATAAGAAACTTCATCAACCTTCGGCAAAACAACCAAACATTCCTCTAACTTTTCTTGGCTAATTTTTCGAAATAGTCTTAAATTGTAAAGATGTCTACTCAACACAATCTTCAGTATTTCTGAACTTCTTCTTGCATAATACGAAAGCAAATCGCCGAATTTTTCATTTTCGACAACGTTAGAATTGATTAATGGAATCGCAAATAACATCATTGTTACTTCCGTCTCATGCGAAAGGTAAGAAATAAAACGATTGTCGTTTAGCGTGGATAAAAATGTATATATGCCAAATTTTGCAAAAGACTTACACGACTTCAACTGTCTTACGGCATATTCTCCAAGTTCTGAACAATCAAAATTTTCACTTATTTCAGCAAGAAGCATCCATAATTCGTATTCAACAAACTCATATGGAACAGTTTTTAGAATTTGATCCTTTACAAAGGGATAAATCAGATCTATATCACTAACGATGAAACGCTTTAGGTATATACAGAATTCTTCTACAAATTCGTAATGATTTCTGAATTCTTGAAATACGACATCCAATAAGATTGATGAATTTTGATACACCTTCAAAATGTATCGAATTTTTGAACTATCAAAAGATTCTTTAAGAAAAGCCTTATTTACTAGAGAAAGAGTTTCTTCTGGCGAACTAAAAACATTCTCTTTTTCTTGATTTGACAAACTAGGAGCTTTTCCGATTGCGTCTTCTACAGATTTAGATTCGGTGATTTCAAACTTTCCAACTTGAGGAACTAAACCGTATTCTTTACATTTTATTTCAAGTAAAACAATTGCTTTTTGAACTTCTTCTAATGTTTTTCCTTGAATAACAAAATCATCAACATATCTTGAATACGTAATTTTATTTTTTTCAAGGAATTTATCTATTGGCGATAAAAACAATTCACCAAATATGGCAGAAGACATCGGCCCTTGGGGTATTCCGTGATGATGTTGTTTCAAAGAATCATCAGATTTATTACTCCAACGTTCTAAGCATTCTTCCAACTGTTTACGAATACCCGTATTCCCACTTTCATCTTTTTCTTTAAAAGAACTGTTTAATAAGGAATTATGATCAATAGTGTCATAGTAAGCAGCCAAATCAAAATGGGCTGTAATCTTTAAACCTGCATTAAAATTTTTCGCAATATTATTCTTATATGCCTGATAGCCTATTTTCCATTTTTCAAATAAGAAAATATTGTCCTTATATTCTTTATTGAAAAGATGACTAAAAATGAATGTGCGCTCAAGAGGTTCTCTTTTTTTTGCAAAGTCAGGAACAATAATATTTGCAAGAGCTTGATATACAATCAAATCTTCAATATCTAAAAGCGAAAACATTCTTTGCAAACCAGACTGTTTCGGTTTGTAAAATTTAAATGATTTTGATGGCTTATAGGATCGATTTTTTAAGCGTTCTGAAAGGCGCTTGAGATTTTCATCCGCGTCATAATCATAATATGTAAAAAGTGCTCGATATAGATTTTTATAACCTATATCTTCACTATTCGCATATATACGATTCCATGCTAATTGAAGATTTTCTATAGAACAAAATTTTTCATATCTTTTATCAGCAACTGATTTTGCTTTCGATTTTGCCATTTAGAATACCAACCCTCATAATTCTAAAGACTTTCACCGGACATCAGTTTTGGGAGAAGGGTGTCGCGGAGGATAGTTAGGCGTTGGTTTTCTTCTTGAATCATTTTCATTTCCTGAAATAGTGAATCAGTTTTTGCATGATATGCTTGAATTTTATCTAAATCAGAGTGAACTAACATTTCCTTGATAATTAACTGACTAATATTTTGCTGTGCAGAACCAACAGCCATATTTATTAGTTCTTGTTTATGCATTTTTGTGTACATAAACAAATAGGTGTATGGATATTTTTCATTTTCAACGAGGGCGCAAATAGCCTGGTTACAAGTCATTTCTTTTGAAATGATGCCGTATTCACCTACAGTAGCACCATACATGGCTATCATCACAGAGTTTGCAGGAATTTTTTTTGCGGCAGATTTATTTAGAGCAACTTCTGTAATTTTTTCTTCTGTATCTAAAATAAATGAACCTAGAAGTTCCTTTGATTTCACCCAACATATAGAACCATTCGTGTAAAAAGAAGATTCTTTTCGATTCGGAGTTCCTCCAGAAGTTGTAATCACAACAGATCCTAGCGGAACATCAGGTTCTTCTATAAACATTTCCGAGTACAATAACTGGGCTTGTTTCTCTAAATTATCGTTTATCTTATTGTTGAGTTCGATTTTGTCGTCGAGGCTGCTGAGGATGCCAGCGATTCGCTTTTGTTCTTCTAGTGGGGGTAATGAAAGTTCTGTTTTTTCAAACAAATCCTTCGTAATGTGTTGCATCACACTGCCATTTGTTTTACCCAAAAGTCTCGGTGTAACATATTTCAAGTAGAAGTAAAAAAACTTCTTATCTAAGACATCTTCTTTTGGAAGTAATTTCCATATATGATAATGAAAAATTGTTTTGCCTTCTTTCCAAATGTAAGAGTCAAAACTACATGCCCATGCGTAAAGCAAATCACCATCAAAGCAATATTTATTCTCTTCAAGTTCCATGTCAGAATAATAGAACTTGTCTCCACCAACTAAATTTCCAACACGGAGTACTTTGTATTTCCCAGAATTTAACAATTCAGGTTGAGAATAAGCTCGTCCATTAAGAACTATACAAACATCTCCTAACCTTACTTCTTTCCACTCAACTTGACTCATACTCTTCTTGTCTCTTTTTAAGGTTTGTTCTCCAGCGATGCGGTTCTTTCCTGCTTCGGGGTATTAGGGGTGTCCCCTAGGAGAGGGGGTAGCGGAAGACGCATTAGCGGCTGGAGCGAGGGGGATTCCTCCCCCACTAAATCTTAAATCCGAGGCCCTCCAGGTTTTTCTTGATTTGCTTTTCGAGGTCGTGGCTCTTTGCGAACATCTGGGAGAGTTCGGCGGTGAGGCGGGTCATTTTCTGGTCGAAGGGTTCGTCGTCCTGGGCGGTTTCCTCGATGCCTACATAGCGGCCGGGGGTAAGGATGTAGTCCTGGGCGGAGATGTCCTTGGTTTCCACTACGGCGCAGAAGCCTTTTTCGTCCTGGAGTTTTCCTTTCTGGAACTGTTCGAAGGTGTCAGAGAGTTTCTGAATGTCTTCTTCGCTGAGGTCGCGGTGCTTGCGGTCCACCATGTGGCCCATGTTGCGGGCGTCCACGAAGAGTGTCTTGCCTTTCTGCTTTTTGCCGCGGGTAATGAACCAGAGGGTCACGGGGATGGTGACGCTGTAGAAGAGCTGGGTGGGCATGGCCACGATGCCTTCCACGAGGTCGGCCTCGATGATGCGCTTGCGGATGTCGCCTTCGCCACCGGTCTGCGAGCTGAGGGCTCCGTTTGCAAGGACCAGGCCGATTTTTCCGCCGGGCGCCAGGTGGTAGATCATGTGTTCGATCCAGGCGAAGTTGGCGTTGCCTGCAGGGGGCAGGCCGTATTGCCAGCGGACGTCGTTCTGCAGCTGTTCCTGGCCCCAGTTCTTGAGATTGAAGGGCGGGTTGGCCATGATGAAGTCGAAGCGTTCGTTGGCGTGGAGGTCGTGGAAGAAGGTGTCTTCGTGGTGTTCGCCGAAGTTTGCGTCGATGCCACGGATTGCCATGTTCATCTTGGCCATTTTCCAGGTGTCGGCGTTGGCTTCCTGACCGAATACGCTGATGTTATTGCGGTTGCCGCTGTGGGCCTGTATGAACTTGACGCTCTGTACGAACATGCCGCCGGAACCGCAGGCGGGGTCATAGACGCGCTTGCCTTCGGTGGGCTTGAGGATGTTCACGATGGTCTTTACGATGCTTGCGGGGGTGTAGAATTCACCGCCCTTGACGCCTTCGTAGCTTGCGAACTGGGCGATGCAATATTCGTAGGTGCGGCCCAGCAGATCCTTGCTTGCTTCGGTGTCGCTCATGTCCATGTTGCTGAACACATCCACCACGTTGCCGAGCACGCGCTTGTCCAAGTCGGGTGCGGCGTAGTTCTTGGGGAGAACGCCTTTCAGGTTCTTGTTTTCCTTTTCAACGGCGATCATGGCTTCATCTAGGACCTTGCCGATTTCGGGGGTGTGGGCTGCGGTAGAGATTCGGGGCCAACGGGCTTCTTCGGGCACAAAGAAGATATTCTCGGAGATATAGTAGTCTCTGTCGTTCTCGTCACCATCACCTTCTGCAACTAGTTCGTTGTAGCGTTTTTCGAAGGCGGCGGAGATGTAGCGCAAAAAGATAAGGCCGGTAAAGATCTTGCGGTATTCTGCGGCGGGAATGTGGCCCCACAGTTCGCAGGCGGCATTCCAGATTTGCTGTTCAAAGCCAATCGCTACAGTGTTCTCGGAAGAAGCTTTCTTGGAGATTCGTGCCATGTATGTACCTTAAAATGAAAATCCTACCCCGTTGGACGATTTATGTGAGGAAATATAAGATATTCTCTCTTGGCAATGTTGCCATTAACAAGGAATAAATATGAATAATAAACAATACCAATTCTCAATGATTTTAACTGAATTCGACCTTATCTTGGATGCCTTGGAGGCTTATCCAGAATTTGTTATGAACAATAAGAATGAAGAAGATGCCACTTTAGTTGAAAATATCGGAAGATTTGTAACAATGACCACGTTGCATGATCGTTTTGATGATTTAAGATTGAAGAAAGAACTTGATGCCGACGAGTGCTTTAATCGACAAAAAAGGCTTTTTGATATTCGTCAAGCATTCTGCGGACTTGGAAAAGACATTTTGCCATAATTTAAATCAAAAAAAATATTTAATGGAAAAAGAACCCCAGGGATTCCTCCCCGGGGTTCCCACACAACACAAACTATAGTCCCTTCAGCTTCTCATGTATGGGGTGATTCCTGACAAAGTTCTTTTCAGCGTAGGCGATGCGCTGTTCCAGGGGAATCTTGGTGTTTGCCAAGAGATAGCGGCAGAAACGGTCCACATAGTCGTAGGGGTCCCACTTGCAAGTGCAGGTTTCTGGCTTCCATCATGGCCTCCTTTTTGACTTAAAGATATCCTTTCCCGTGTAGCGCGAGGTCGCCTATTGGGCGACAATTACATATGTTTTAAGCTAAAACAATACCATTGTGATACCATTTTGGTTTTATTTTTGTATATTTAAACCCAAACAGGAGCTTAATATGCCGCAAGTAGCCTTTAGCGTTAGAATGGATAGTGATCTGAAGCAGGAATTCGATTCTCTTTGTGAAGAATTCGGCATGTCTATGGCTACCGCGATTAACATTTTCGCCCGCACAGTGGTTCGCGAAGGGCGCATTCCCTTTGAGGTTTCATCTCACAAAACGGCTCCGTTAATGGCAGCTGATGTGCGAGGATCCTACAACGCCTCCCCCAAGCGTTCCGCCAGCCAGATGCTTCGAATTATGCAAGCTCTTTCTTCAGAAGCACAAGAAGCGGGCGTCGCCGACATGAGTCTAGATGAAATCAACGCCGAAATCGACGCCGCAAGAAAGGGTATTTAGTGCGCTGTGCGGTCATTGACACGAATGTTATCGTATCTGCCTTACTGAAATGGGATTCCGTTCCCGGTCAAGTTTTACAAGCCGTTTTTGAAGGCAATGTAATTCCCGTTTATAACGAAGACATTCTAAACGAATACAGACTTGTACTAAATCGGGAGAAATTTCATTTTCCAAAGATGTTGCTTGAAGCTACCTTGAATCAAATAGAAATTCTGGGTGTCGCTGAAAAGGATTTGGTAGAAATCGTAGAAAACATGCCCGACCCAAAGGATGTCGTTTTTTATTCCGTTGCTTTAGCTCATGGTAAGACAACCGAGACACATCTTGTTACAGGAAATATAAAGCATTTCCCTTCAGCACCTATTGTCGTTACCCCACGAGATTTTTTGGAAATGCTTAAGAAATAGTCTTGTCGTGGGATCTACTCCCAAATTCACCCCACCTCCACCACAAAATCCTCCTTTTTCAATCCATTTTCCTGATAGGGATTTTCGTTCGGGTAGCCGACGGGATTGCAGAGCAGCAGGTGCTTTTTGCCTTTGCTATCTCCAGCGGCAGAAAATGCGTCATCATGATGCTCGGCTGTTGCTGCGTCAAGGACTGCATCGCTTGATCGTAATGTTGCCAAAGTGCATCGGGATCGTTACCCTTGTAATTCCAATGGCGGCCATCAAACCAGCAGAATTTCCAGAGTGTTTTGTTCTGCGCCGCAGTCGCTCCTGGCACGTGCTTATACTCAAAGTCACACATGCCCATGCAACCGGCAATGCCATCTGCAACGCGATTTTCAAGCAGATGCACATTCTGAATTTTTGCCGCCTCGTTACAGAAGAATTCAATCTTTTCTTCGGAAGTCAAAAAATCACGGTCCTTGCCGTAGTGAGACTTTTTCTCTGTAATGATGTCGTGATTGCCAAGGCACAAATACACCTTGGCATATTTCGTGGCGATGAACTTTAAAAACTCCACGTATGTAAAGTAATTGTTGGCGATATCCCCCGCAATGCAGCAGGCATCGGCAGGCAAGAAATTCTGCTCATAGAATTTTTCAAAGGCTTTCAGCAGTGGCGCACTGGAGCGCGCCATGGGGCTGTAGAAATCAACATGCAGGTCGCTAATAAAATAATAGGTCATACGCTAAACTCCTCACAAACAATTCACGATAACATCCACCATGATTTCCTTCTCTTCGGGCCTAGAGTGGTATGTGCAAATTTTGCACATGAGATGTTTTCTTCATTAGCTCCATGTTGAGTGGTTGTCGCAAATTTTGATACAACCACTTCCACCCACGATAGCCTTGACAACTGAATTTACAGTTCTTTTACATTTTCACCCTTTACAAAAAACACACATAAACTATTGTTTCTCCCGAGCGTTACAAATCGTCTCCTGAACACTTGAGTTAATCAAGTGTTTTTTTTCTTATAGGAGATAATATGCACTCTCAAAAAACAACAAACATCATCGGCAACAACGAATCCCCCAAAACAGAAATTGCCTCGCTATTGGCGGATTGCGCCTTCAAGTACGTATACACCCGCGACAATCCCAAATCTCGGGAAAACTTGCGGCAGCTGATGTCAACGCTCATTGGCAGGAAGTTGCAAAAGGCGGAACCTCTGGCTACAGAAACTTTCGCATCCACACAGCCCAAGACCGAAAAAACATCCCGCTTCGATGTCCGCGTGGTCATGGACGATGGCGACGAGGCCGATGTAGAAGTCCAGCTATGGACCGAAAAGGACGATTACGCCAAGAGGCTTTCGTATTACGGGGCCAAGCTCTACGCCTCCCAAGCAGCCAAGGGCGCTAAATATAAGGAACTAAAAAAATGCTATCAGATCATCATTTCGCAGGATTGCATTTTCCCGAACACCTCCTGGCTTTTGAACTTGGACATTTCTGCGCAGGAAAATCGCATGTTCAAATTCGACACCATGCACTGGTGCATTATCCAGCTAAATTACCTGGAGCAGGCAATCCGCGAGGATGCGGGACACGGTAACACGTACTTGCAAAACCTTCTGGATTTGTGTAAATTTATCGCGGAACCCACCCGGGTTGAACCTTTTGAAGATGTGTACGAGGATCTTATGGCATTCAGTGCAGAGCAAATCGAAGCCTACCGCCAGGAAATGGAAGAACGCCGTAGACTGGACGCAATCTCTACCCGCAAGTACACCGAAGAGCTGATCAAACAGCAGGAAGAGGAAATCGCGGCCAGCAGGCAGGCCATCGAAGCAAGCAGGCAGGAGCTGGAAGCGGAAAAAGCCCGTGCCGACAAATACGCCGCAATCCTTAAACAACACGGCCTGCTGTAAAAGCTAATAAAGCTCCCCGCTCACTTGAACGGGGTTTTTCTTTTTTAAACAATGTAAGTTCAATGAAAAAATCATTTTTCCCTTTAAAAATTGAAAGAAATAAGGAAATTTGCGATTCAACCGAGCAATTTTTGAGTAAATTATATGCGTTAATTTTTGAAATTCCGAGAAATCCAGCGAGTTTTGGCGAAGTTCAGGCTTTTTTGAGTTTTTCGGTTGCAAAAAACGGCTTTTAACTAACAAAAGGACTAATATGCGTAATTGCTCCTCCCTGAAGATTGATGGACCTTGCAAGGTCTACCTGGAAGAATCTGAACTGCCGAAGGCTTGGTACAACGTTCGTGCCGACATGAAGAAGAAGCCGGCACCGCTCCTGAACCCGGGTACCGGCAAGCCCATGACCGCTGCCGAGCTCGAAGGCGTGTTCTGCTCCGAACTGGTCAAGCAGGAACTGGACAACGATACCGCATATATCGAAATTCCCGAAGACATCCGTACTTTCTACAAGATGTACCGCCCGTCTCCGCTGGTTCGTGCCTACTTCCTGGAACAGGCTCTCGGCACTCCGGCTCACATTTACTACAAGTTCGAAGGTAACAACACCAGCGGCAGCCACAAGCTGAACTCCGCTATTGCCCAGGCCTACTACGCCAAGCAGCAGGGCCTCAAGGGTGTGACCACCGAAACTGGCGCTGGCCAGTGGGGTACCGCTCTTTCCATGGCTTCTGCCTTCTTCGGCATCGACTGCCAGGTTTACATGGTGAAGTGCTCCTACGAGCAGAAGCCCTTCCGCCGCGAAGTGATGCGCACCTACGGTGCTTCCGTTACTCCGTCTCCTTCCATGAACACCAACGTTGGCCGCAAGATCAACGAAGAATTCCCGGGCACCACTGGTTCTCTGGGTTGCGCTATTTCCGAAGCTGTTGAAGCAGCTGTGACTCAGGAAGGCTACCGCTATGTTCTGGGTTCCGTGCTGAACCAGGTGCTGCTGCACCAGTCCGTGATCGGTCTGGAAGCTCAGGCTGCATTCAAGAAGATCGGCGTCAAGCCCGACATGATTATCGGTTGCGCTGGTGGTGGTTCTAACCTTGGCGGTCTTATCTCTCCGTTCATGGGCGAAAAGCTCCGTGGCGAAGCCGACTACGATATTCTGGCTATCGAACCTGCAAGCTGCCCCAGCCTTACCCGCGGTAAGTACGCTTACGACTTCTGCGATACTGGTAAGGTTTGCCCGCTGGCCAAGATGTACACTCTGGGCTCCGGCTTTATTCCGTCTGCAAACCACGCTGGTGGCCTGCGCTACCACGGCATGAGCTCCATTCTTTCTGAACTCTACGATCAGGGCTACATGCGCGCTGCTTCCGTGGAACAGACCAAGGTGTTCGAAGCTGCCCGCCTCTTCGCTCAGACCGAAGGTATCTTGCCGGCTCCGGAATCCAGCCACGCTATCCGCGCTACTATCGACGAAGCTCTCCGCTGCAAGGAAACCGGTGAAGCCAAGAACATTCTGTTCGGCCTGACCGGTACCGGCTACTTCGACATGGTTGCCTACCAGAAGTTCAACGACGGTGAAATGAATGACTACATTCCTACCGACGAAGACCTGGCTAAGAGCCTTGCTATGCTTCCGAAGGTTGAAGGCTAATAGGCGCTCCGCGTCATCCTGAACTGGTTGCATCAGCGTCATCCTGAGCGAAGCGAAGGATCCAGTGACGAAACATCCCGTGGGTTTATGCCCGCGGGCTTTTTTTATAGCCCTAGCCTATAAATCCGAAGTTTTCTATTTTGCCTTCGGGTATAAAAAAAGGAATATTACAATGAACTTCAAGAAATTATTTGCTTGTATTTTAATTGGCGCTGCAGCAATAACCGCCCAGGCCGCCGAAGATGTCATCAAGATTGTCCGCGTAGACGACAGCAACTTCGAAAAAGAAATCATGAACACCGACAGGCCCACCATTTTGGACGTGTTCTCTTCCAGCTGTCCGCCGTGCCTCATCATGATTCCCACCCTCATCGATATCGCCAAGAAGTATCCCGATGTAAAGGTGGCTTCCGTAGGCTTTGACGAACCTAACGTCCAGAAGATCAAGAACACTTTGCCCATCCAGGCCTTCCCTACTTTCTTCTTGATCAAGGATGGCCGTATCGTGAACCGCATTCAGGGTGCCGCCAGCGAAGAACAGCTGTTTGCCGCTTTGCAGTACACTCCCAAGGCCCAGCCCGCTGCAAAGCCCGCCAAAGCCGCATCCAAGAAAAAGGTCGGCACCCAGAAGCTTTCCTGCTCTACCAACGGTCAGTTCGGCGGCATTCAAAATCACGTGACCATGTCCCTGGTGATTACCGATGACCACATTGACAATGTGGACTTGGTAACCGATGTGTTTGTGACTCCCGAATTGGAAAGTCGTCGCGACCAGCTGAAGCAGATGTTCATCCAGAGCGGCAAGGGCACCGTAGAAGAAACCATCACCGGTTTTAGACTGCACACCGCCAACGAAAGCCCCTTTATCAAGGCCATGAACATGCAGCGCAAGTCCTCTTATGCCGAAATGAAGGCTGGCCTGGAACTGCAGGGCTTTAAGTGCAAATAAGTCTCTTTCGCTAAGATTACAAAAAATCAGGTAAATGAAAAAGTATCGGCCAAGGTCGATACTTTTTTGTTTTCTGTCAGAATTGGATTTACTTGACAACGATAAATCGCAAATTACCTATAAATGGCGTGTTTGAGCTCATTTTATAGGTAAATTTTAGGGCGATGTCGCCGATTTAATATGAAATTGCATTGAAAGAATCGCTGGAGCACCTATAAATCCCTCGAAAAGGCTGGATTTATGGGTAAAACTTTTTTCCAAGCATCCAATTTCGCAGTGGCTTTACCCATAAGCACGATGAAAAATATCCATTTATGGGTAAAATCGACATCAATCTGCAAAATTGGCAATTCTATGCTTGATTCGCCCTAAACGGCGGCCCATGGCGTCAAAATTCCCGCGATTCTTGAGATTTGCGGGGGCTGCAGGACGAATTTTCTTTACAAGATCCGGTGCGGTAGTATCTGCAGGGGTTTCGGGAGTTTCCGGCACGTCGATTACCATCTTGTCTTCGTCGATGGAGTACCACTTGGCGTTGCTAAAGTCTGCGGTTGCTTCTGCAGCGGCCGCCGTGCGGTTGGCTCCGTAGTTTGCGTCGGTCAGCATGCCGTCATCCACCATGCCGTAGAATACGCCCTTAGTCAACTGCTGGCTGAAGTTGTTCTCCAGGTCGCCGCGGAGCTGTGCCGTACCGCTCAGTTTCTTTCCAGAAACCGCCCACATCACACCCTGCACCTGAGCATCGTCAGTCACGGTACTGTTCACGATAATAGAAAGTGCGCCCACCTTGGCGTTGCCGGTAATGCTACCGCTTACAAGCCAGGCGTCGTCTTCCAGCACGGCGTTGTCACCCATGGTACCTGCGGTAACGAGGGCGCGGCCGCGAACAACCGCCTTTCCGCCAATGGTTCCGCCGTTCACTACCGCAAAATCCTCGATGCGGGCGTTACCGCTAATGGTTCCGCCATTCACCACAGCGTTAGGCCCCACATAGACAGTTGCAGCCACGTTGGCCTTGGTGCTGACCCAGCCGCCGCCATTTTCGTGTCGTTTGAATCCGGTTGCCGTTCCCTCGGAATCGCCACTGCCGGCCTTATAACCCGCGGGTTTCCAAGCGCCATTCTCATAGCCTTCGGGCTTGCCGTTTTCCATACGGATCATATAAGGATAGCGGTAGATGGTATAGTAGAACTGGTCCCAGGTAATGGTGTACAAGTCCTTGGGAGTGGCGGTAACGGTAAGCCATAATGCCTTATCGTTTGCCTTAGTTTCAATATCCAGATTGAAGGCGGTGCCAGACTTCATTTCGCTATAGCGGGGAGTGCCGTCGGCCCCTTCGGCTACCAGGCCCACGGTCCAGCTGGAGCCCGGATCTGGCATTTTTTCCGGAGAGAAGTTGCAAAGGTTTTTCTGCACCCACTTGTTCTGGGTGGCAGACCATTCCCAGATGGATTCTGTACCGAAGCAGCCGTATTCTGCGGAAGGCTTCGACTGCTGCACAATACCGCGGAACTTCACGGTAACCTTTCCTGCGGAGTCCGGATAGAGGCGAACCAGATTGTAGCCAAAGCGTTGCGGTGCCCAGTAGCTTGGAACCTGATAAGAACTATCAATTTCGTTGAGCATGGTTACGCGACCATGCCTACGGTAAATATCGCCATAGCCAGTAGCCCTGCGGGTCGCGAATTCATAATCGCCCCAGGTCTTCTTGTAAATGGTCTTCTTGTCTCCGGCGTATTCCAGAGTGGCGTTCTTCATGGCAAACTTGCCCAGCTGTTCGGTAAGGTCGCTGTACTGCCAGTCATAAGCGCCAATCATGGCATCGAATGGAGTCTGTGTCTGGTAACCTGTGTCTCCGTCGTTAAGCTTGTTCATCCACATGCGATTTACAGCCTGAACGCCCTTCCAACCGCCGCCGAATTCTTCCTTCAGGTGTTCCATGAACTGCCAGTTGCAATAGCGGTCGCGGGTAGAGCCGTAATACAGGTACGGGAAATTGATCAGCGCCTCGGAGCAGTAATGGGCATCCGTAGGGTTCACCTGATGGGCCATCCAGTTGGCGTGGGACTCGCAGATCCATCCTGCAGTTGCGTTGCTTCCCATCCAGCCGGCCACGCTTTGCAAACCGTGAGCGTATTCGTGAGCCAAGCCCCACAAGTCCTTAAACGCTCCCGAGCCCAGCCACAGACCGGGAGAGCACTCGTCCTTCCCGTTATTCTTGACACAGGCTTCCGTGTTGGCTCCCCCATACAGGGCCGCCATCTTGGAATCCTCGAAAAGGTAAGCCACGCTCTTCAGCTTTTCCTTGGAATTGCTGGGCTGCGGGTATATCCATTGTGCGGAATCGTGATACACTGAAAAGATGTTTTCCAGAGTTTTCAGGGCGTTCTGGGCGGTGGCGGCATCCAAAGTGGCATTATTTGCCGTTCCATCGTCATGTTTTGCCTTCTTACAGATTTCAAAATGATCTGAACTGGCTAACAAGGTGTGCCCGGCGGCTTCGCAAACCGGCTTCCAGCTGATTGTTTGGGCTTCTACACCCTGAGCGAGGACTGCAGCCAATCCTATCAGACCTGCAGTTACCCCAAAAAACTTCCTATTTGCCATAAACACTCCAAAAGGTCAAATAACACCATCTATAAATATATTTGACGCAAATCGATTCCGCACGAATTTCTCCAAAACATCAAACGAATCCGTTGTCCACGGGCAATGCTTTTACAACAAGCTGGATATACCCACCCCTCCACCTGGAAACCCGCCGGTTATTTTTTTTCGATTTATTCCAGCGATCAAAGCGTTCGAGTAAAAAAAACTTGTATTTTTACGGAAAGTAAGTTTTTTGTAATGATTTTGAAATCACATTTACCCTCTAGAAGGTCGTTTTTTCACGAGCCTTTACATCCAGTGTCAAAAAATGTGGCTGTTTTTAGGGAAATTTTTGAAAAATATTTCACTTTTTGACATTAAAAATGGGTAAATTTACGTTGGATTTTTTTAAATCACAAGTTTTTGATTGAATTAACTCATTAATTGGAGACACACATGGCAAAAAAGATGATTGCGTGTGACGGTAACGAAGCTACCGCTAACGTTGCTTTTGCAGTGAGCGAAGTGGCAGCAATTTACCCGATTACACCGTCCAGTCCGATGGCTGAACACGCCGACAACTGGAGCGCAGCTGGTAAGAAGAATATTTGGGGCCAGGTTCCCCGCGTGTTTGAAATGCAGTCCGAAGGTGGCGCTGCCGGTACCGTTCACGGTGCTCTGCAGGCTGGTGCTCTGACCACTACCTTCACCGCTTCCCAGGGTCTTCTGTTGATGATCCCCAACATGTACAAGATCGCCGGCGAACTGACCCCGACCGTCTTCCATGTGACCGCCCGTGCTCTTGCTATGCAGGGCCTTTCTATTTTCGGTGACCACTCCGACATCATGGCTTGCCGCCAGACCGGTTTCGCTATGCTCGGCTCTTCCTCCGTTCAGGAATGCCAGGACATGGCTCTCGTGGCTCACGCTTCTACTCTTGAATCCCGCGTCCCGTTCGTTCACTTCTTCGACGGTTTCCGTACTTCTCACGAAGTCATGAAGATCGAAGCTCTCGAAGACGGCGTTATCCGTAGCGTCATCGACGAAAAGTACGTGAAGGCTTGCCGCGAACGCTGCCTCACTCCGGACCGCCCCACCATGCGCGGTACCGCCCAGAACCCGGACGTCTACTTCCAGGGCCGTGAAACCGTGAACCCCTTCTACAAGAAGGTTCCGGAAATCGTCCAGAAGTACATGGACAAGGTTGCATCCTTCACCGGTCGTCAGTACCACATTGTGGACTACGTGGGCGCACCCGATGCAGAACGCGTCATCATCTCCATGGGTTCCTCTACCTGCACCATCGGTGACACCGTTAAGTATCTCAACTCCAAGGGCGAAAAGGTCGGTCTCGTAAACGTACGTCTGTACCGTCCGTTCCCCATGGAAGCAGTTGTTGCTGCTCTCCCCAAGACCGTCAAGAAGATCGCTGTTCTCGACCGCTGCAAGGAACCGGGTTCCGCAGGCGAACCGCTCTTCCAGGACGCTCTTACCGCTGTTTCTGAAGCCGTCATGGCAGGCCAGATGGCTATGCCCAAGATGATCGGTGGCCGCTACGGTCTTTCCTCCAAGGAATTCACCCCGGCTATGGTCAAGGCTATCTTCGACGAACTGAAGCTGGACGCTCCGCGTGCTCGCTTCACCGTTGGTATCAACGACGACGTCTGCAACACCAGCCTCCCCATCGACCCCGACTTCAAGCTGGATTCCGACTTCTTCCAGGCTATGTTCTTCGGTCTGGGCTCCGACGGTACCGTTGGCGCAAACAAGAACTCCATCAAGATTATCGGTAACGAAACCGAAAACAACGCTCAGGGTTACTTCGTATACGACTCCAAGAAGTCTGGTTCTATGACCACTTCTCACCTCCGTTTCGGTAAGAGCATCATCGACGCTCCGTACCTGATCGGTGAAAACGAAGCTGACTTCGTTGCTTGCCACCATACTCCGCATCTCGAATCCGTCGACATGCTGAAGTATGCAAAGCAGGGCGCAACCTTCCTGGTCAACACCCCGCACTCCGCAGAAACCGTTTGGGATACTTTCCCCCGTCCGGTTCAGGAAGTCATCATCAAGAAGCAGCTCAAGGTGTACGTCATCGACGCATACGCAGTGGCCGCAAAGACCGGCATGGGCCGTCGCATCAACACTGTGATGCAGACCTGCTTCTTCTCCAAGCTGGGTAACGTTCTTGATTCCGATACCGCTATCAAGTACATCAAGAAGTACGCTGAAAAGACTTACGCAAAGAAGGGTATGGAAGTTGTCCAGAAGAACTGGGACGCTATCGATGCTTCTCTTGCTAACCTGTTCGAAGTCAAGGTTCCGGCCGCTGTCACCAGCACCAAGGAATTCCGCGCTCCGATCCACGGCAACGCTCCTGCATTCGTTAACGAAGTTACCGCAGAAATCATCAAGGGCAACGGCGAAAAGCTCCCCGTTTCCAAGATGCCTGTTGACGGTGTATTCCCCACCGGCACTACCAAGTACGAAAAGCGCGACCTCGCCCTGAACATCCCGTCCTGGAATCCGGACGCTTGCGTACAGTGCGGCAAGTGCGCTATGGTCTGCCCCCACGCTGCTATCCGCGTGAAGGTTGTGGACGAATCCGCTGTTGCTAACGCACCGGAAGGCTTCAAGTTCACCGCAGCCAAGGGCTTCAAGCTCGAAGGCTCCGAAAAGCCCGTATTCGCAATCTCCGTCTCCAGCTACGACTGTACTGGTTGCGGCGTCTGTACTCAGGCTTGTATCGGTAAGGACAAGAATGAAGAAGGCAAGAAGGCTATCAACATGGTGCCGCAGGAACCCATCAAGGTTCAGGAAGGCAAGTGCTGGGACTTCTTCGTTGACCTCCCCGAATTTGACCGTACCAAGGTTAACAAGAACCTTGTCAAGCAGGCTATGCTCCTGGAACCCCTGTTCGAATTCTCCGGCTCCTGCGCAGGCTGTGGCGAAACCGCTTACGTCCGTCTCGTTTCTCAGCTCTTCGGCGACCGCATGGTTGTAGCAAACGCAACTGGTTGCTCCTCCATCTACGGTGGTAACCTCCCCACTACTCCGTGGGCAAAGAACAAGGAAGGCCGCGGTCCGGCTTGGGCTAATAGCTTGTTCGAAGACAACGCTGAATTCGGTCTCGGTATGCGTCTTGCAATCACCAAGCATGCAAACCAGGCTGTAAGCCTCCTCGAAGCAGTGAACGTTCCTGCAGAACTCAAGGCTAAGCTCACTTCTCAGGATCAGTCCGACGAAGCAGGCATCCAGGCTCAGCGCGCTAACGTTGCTGAACTGAAGGCTGCTCTCGCTGGTGCTACCGACGAAGCTTCCGTAAGCCTCCGCGACGAATTCGCCGACTACCTGGTCAAGAAGTCCGTATGGATCTTCGGTGGTGACGGTTGGGCATATGACATCGGTTACGGTGGTCTCGACCACGTCATGGCAACCGGTGAAAATGTGAACATCTGCGTCCTCGACACTGAAGTTTACTCCAACACTGGTGGACAGGCTTCCAAGTCCACCAACCGTGGCGCCGTCGCCCTCTTCGCAGCCGCTGGTAAGCGCGCTGGCAAGAAGGACCTCGGTCTCATCGCTATGAGCTACAAGAATGTGTACGTTGGCCGTATCGCCATCGGCGCAAACGACGCTCAGGCTCTGAAGGTTCTTCAGGAAGCAGAAGCCCACAATGGTCCGTCTCTGATCATCTGCTACTGCCCCTGCATCAACCACGGCTTCGATCTCAACAGCCAGCTGGAACACCAGAAGATGGCTGTGGATTCCGGTTACTGGACTCTGCTCCGCTACAACCCGGCTCTCGCCGCCGAAGGCAAGGCTCCCCTTGTTCTCGACTCCAAGGCCCCGACTATCCCGGTTGCAGAATACATCTACACCGAAAACCGCTACAAGCAGCTCACCCGTAACAACCCGGAAGTTGCTAAGAAGCTGGCCGACGACCTCCAGAAGGAAGTGGATGCACGCTTTGCATTCTACACCGCAATGTCTCAGGACACTGAAGGTCTGATCAGTCTGTAATCGGTTAACGTCGTCATCCTGAGCGCGGTAACGCGCGAAGGATCCAGACCCGACGAAGCATTAGATGAGAGTCAAGAGAAATCTTGGCTCTCGTCTTTTTTTTCGTTATTTTATAAAAAAATGAAGAAATTTCAGCAATTTACCTTGACAAGGCTAAAGCTTATTTCTATATATGGGTCGTTCGGTTGAAAAGCCTAACAAAAACCACTGGGGTGGTAGCTCAATTTTGGTTAGAGCACCGGCCTGTCACGCCGGAGGTTGCGAGTTCAAGCCTCGTCTATCCCGCGAAAAAGGATCTCTGAAAAGAGGTCCTTTTTTTATTTCCCTCCCCCGTCCCCCTCCCTTAGGGAGGATCAAATATCTAATTCGCCCTTTTTTCTAAATTTCATAATATCGAAGATTTTTTGGCTCTTCATCAACATGTGTGGGTGGCTTCGCCACCCTTTTTTGTTGACTTTCGCCTAAATTAAACAAAAAATGGGCTATTTTCTAAAATTTAAT
>NZ_QGDU01000049.1 GCF_003149045.1 Fibrobacter sp. UWR4
AGTTTGAAACGGAATCAATAGCCTTTGTAACTTCATCACCGATTGTCGCAGACAGACTTTCAAATTGTTCTACGTAAGCATCCAGTTTTTCCACCTCGAATCCGGAGGCGGCATCCATCATCATTACCGACAAGGCGAGTGATGCGAAAACAGACTAGTCTGTTTTCATATCCGAGCCGCAGCGGGAGGCGCTTAGCGCAAACGGGGTTCAAGATTTTCAAAAGCTTTTGTTCATTTGAACGCCTGCGGCGTTAGCGGCGTCACTCGGTCATACCAAAATCCAAGCCAAGATCATTTAAAGCAGTATTATGTTGCAAATCAACGGAAACAATTAACTTTGAGCCATCTGTCTCAAACTTCAAATAACCATATTCTTTTTGAGCATCATCTTTTAGGACATCATCCACATACTTGGATACAAAATCAGACAACGAAAAACTCTCGATTTTATCGTCTACAGATTCATTGATGGTTTCAATGTCAGTCTTTGCCTTTTCTAAGGATTCCGTAAGAATATGTCTTACATCATCAACAATTTTTGTTTGGAAATCACCAACGGAATCTTCAAGCAAAGAGCTAAAAGTCTCCACGCCTTCGGTCAAACCAAGCGAAGATGCATTAAAATCTACAATGTTATCAATGGCCGAGGTTATGTCATTGCCAATGGTTTCAGAAACACTTGCAAATTGGTCAACATAGGTTTCAATCTTTTCCACCTCAAAACTAGTGGCCGCGTCCATCATTAAGCGTGGTTCTAGATTTTCGATCTTGAAATTCTTCTTAGAGTTTTTTCTTGCCTTAGAAGACTTGGAAGAAGCGTTCTTGGAGGACTTACGAGAGTTATTGTTCATTGAACGCCTGCGGCGTTAGCGGCGTCACTCGGTCATAAAATCAAGTGAACTTGATTTTGCGACGCTCGTTTAGCACGCTATTTAGACATAAGATTAGCCTTGGATACGCACTTTGCGTATCGTGATGTTAAACTTGGGAATGGGAGCCCTCACCATGAGGGTTCCCGAGAATCTTTTTTGGGGAGAATTGTTTAGGAGATTGGTGTTACTCCACCATTACACAACGGACGGAAAGACCGTTGGTTTTATTGGTCGAAGCAACCTGAAAATCAGTGCTGCTGTTAGTAGCCCACGAGGCATTAGACCTTTTCTCAGTTCTTTCAACGGGATAATGCCAATATGTACTACTATTCATACCATCAAATGCAAAGTTCCACAAATACCCAGCACCAACCAAAGAGTATCCGGTAGAATTAAAGCCTCCAAACCTATATTCTGATCGAACACCCTTGATACCGTCCTCATTTCCATCTGCATGGACTATGGTGTACATATCGTTATAGGTCAGCAGGCGCCAGCCCTCGGGGCAAATGCCCTGGTGGTTTTCCTGAATCAAATCGGCGCAACTTTCCGTGTTGCAGCGGCTGGGCAAAGCCATCATTTCCGCCCACTGGTAAAGACCGCCATACTTATCGCAATTGGTAGTATCATCTTTATAGCAATAACGTTCAATCTTGGAATCGTCAGATTGATCATCAAGTCCTTCAATCATTTCACCAATATTCAGATTTTCCGCCATGACCGTAACAGAATTGACTTTGTAGCTGGTGTCCTTTCCTGTAATGGTGATATAGTAGTAGCTACGGCCAGTGCGTTTATCGATAAACTGTTTATATTCACCATTGTCGTATTTTGCACCTTCAAGAAAATTCTTATGATCAAAGGGCACATATTCACTGCTGCTGGAAATCTTCACAGAACTGGAGGAAGACTTAGCACTGGAACTAGAAGCAACAGAAGAACTGCTCTTTGCTGTGCTAGAAGAGGACTTTGCGCTAGAGCTAGAGGCAACAGAGGAGCTGCTCTTAGCCGAGCTACTGGATCCTTCGCTCGATGAGCTCAGGATGACGCTGGAAGAGCTGCTGCTCTTTGCAGAACTGGAGCTGCTCTTGGCTTCGCTGGAGGAAGAAGATTCGTCCTTCTTGACGATCCAGCCCCACTTGTTCAGTTCGGCGTCGTGGATGCAGACCAGCTCCACGTTGCTGTCGTAGTTGTAAGAAAGCTTGCCTTCGCGGTTTTCGTCACACTTACAGCTCAAGGCATCGGCCAAGGTGTAAATGTCGCAGACGTACTTTGCTACGCTGGAGCTAGAAGATTCCTTAGCAGAGCTGGAAGATTCCTTATCGCTAGAGGAGCTATTCTTTGTGCTAGAGGAGGATTTTTCCTCGTCAGCAACGCTGCTAGAGGAATCTTCGTCCTTGGCGCTGGAGCCGTTATCGCCTCCGCAGGCAATAAGCATGATCGCGGCGATGGACATCACGGCAAGATTCTTGAATATATTCATATGTTCTCCTAATTTATTCCCTTTTTTGAAAATATAGTCAAAAAACACAGACTGTCATAATCTGACTTTTGCAATTTGTATATTTATCCCAGCCGGAAACGCCGGTTTTTATTACATCCCCCCGACAGGGGCCCGCGAGTCACCTCGCATCATGGGAAATGCGTTCCTCGGAGCATCCGATGGAAAATCATCTGGAAAAAACGCCTGAGAAAGGCGAAATCATCGCCTACCACACCGATGGCGAGTTGCATCTTGATGTCCGTCTCGAAAACGAAACCGTCTGGCTGACGCAGGCTCAGATGGCTGAGTTATTCGGATCTTCAAAGCAAAACATAAGCCTTCACATAAACAATATTTTTAAGGAAGGTGAACTTGACGCAAAAGTGGTTGTCAAGGATTTCTTGACAGCCACTAAGCATGGCGCTGTCAAAGGAAAAATTCAATACCATCGCACAAAAAACTACAATCTTGACGTCATCATATCCGTAGGATACCGTGTCAAATCCATCCAAGGAACCCGTTTTCGCCAATGGGCCAACAGAGTCCTTAAGGACCACCTTCTCAAAGGCTACAGTATAAACCAGCGCTTGCTTGTTGCAGAAGAGCGCATTGACCATCATTTGGCAAATCACGAAAACCGTATTATCGACCTGAAAAACGAGCAGGAGGATCACTCTGCACTCTCCCAGCCAATTCCCGCTGGGACGGCTTCGCCCTCATTGCAGAACTTGTAAAATCCGCCGAAAAATCCGTGGTGTTCATCGACCCATTTGCAGATGTCACCGCATTAAATTTCGCAGCATTTCGAAAGCCGAAAGTTACAGCAATCGTCTATACAGCTCGCATCACCACGGTATTACAAAATCAGGTGGAAATTCATAACAAACAATACCCAGGATTGCAGCTAAGAAACATGCGGCAAGTTCACGACAGGTTCCTTCTCGTCGATGACAAGGTCTATCACTTTGGAGCCAGCTTCAAGGATATGGGGAACGGACTTTGCGGCTACAGCATCATGGATTTTGCAACCGTGGAGCAGGTGATGGAAATGGTGGGAAATCCTTAACGGTATCCGCAGCGGGCTGAGAGGGGGTGGCGGAAGACTTTTAGCCGGGGCCGGCAACCAGGGGGAGCCGTCGGGCGGTACCAAAAACAGCCGCGAGCGGACAACCTGCGGCAGTCCGACTACGCCTTGATGTTATTTTTTTGCGTTTTTGGATGTTCTAGGCTGTTTTTAGCGATGCCACGGCGTAAAAAAAGGCTGCAGCCAGGGGGAAACTTCCCCCCTATCCCTTGACAAACGACTTGTTTTTTTCTCTATTTGGAGGCACAATTTTAAGTTTCACCTTTAACGGAGATACAATATGCCTTGCGGAAAGAAAAGAAAGCGCAGGAAGATTGCGACTCACAAGCGTAAGAAGCGCCGTCGTCGTGACCGTCATAAGAAGAAAATTCGCTAATTTCCGTTAGCATTCTCTTGTGATTTTCCTGTTAAGGAATTGAAAGACGGAGTGACAAGCTCCGTTTTTCGTT
The DNA here is from genome assembly GCF_003149045.1 of Fibrobacter sp. UWR4. Taxonomy (NCBI): domain Bacteria; kingdom Pseudomonadati; phylum Fibrobacterota; class Fibrobacteria; order Fibrobacterales; family Fibrobacteraceae; genus Fibrobacter; species Fibrobacter sp. UWR4. The sequence continues at coordinate 3,889 of NZ_QGDU01000049.1, forward strand.
TTTTGTTTTTTAGCAAAAAGCGTAAAAGATAAAATTCAACCGAGCAGTTCCTGAGCTCACCAAAATAAGGAATGAAAAATGATTGATCGCAACCAACACTTCCTCCGCCTCGCTGACTGGAGCGAAGAAAAGATTCTCGAAACCGTAGCCATCGCTTCCCGCCTTAAAAAGGAAGTCCATGCAGGCCAGGTCTCCGACCGTCTTCACGGCCAGAACATCGGTATGTTCTTCGAAAAGCCGTCTCTGCGAACTATCACTACTTTCCAGGTGGGCATGAACCAGCTGGGTGGCCACGCTGTGCTGCTCTCCCCGGACTCCATCGGTCTTGGCAAGCGCGAATCCATCAAGGATGTGGCCCGCTGCCTTTCCCGCTGGGTGAACGCTCTCGTTGTCCGCTGCTTCAAGCAGGACCTGGTGGAACAGCTGGCTGAATACGGTTCCATTCCCGTTGTGAACGCCCTGACCGACGACTACCACCCCTGCCAGGCTATCGCCTTCGCCCAGATGATCGAAGAAAATCTCGGCGGCATGAAGGGTAAGACTGTGGCCTTCATCGGCGACGGCAACAACGTTGCAAACTCTTTCCTCGCCCTCTGCTCCAAGGTGGGCATGAACTTTACTTTGGCTTGCCCCAAGGGTTTTGAACAGCCGGCTCACGTGATCGAAGAAGCCCAGGCCGATTTCAAGCGCCACGGCTGCCAGTACCGCGTATTCAACGACCCGAAGGAAGCCGTCAAGGACGCCGACATCCTTTATAGCGACGTGTGGGTTTCCATGGGTCAGGAAGGCCAGAAGGAATCCAAGCAGAATCACTTCTTGCCGTTCCGCATCGACGCAGACCTTTTGAAGTACGCTCCGTCTCACGTGAAGGTTTCCCACTGCCTGCCCGCTCACCGCGGCGACGAAATCACCGACGAAGTGATGGACAACCTGGACCTGAACATGAGCTACGAAGAAGCCGAAAACCGCCTCCACGCCCACAAGGCCGTGCTGTGGCAGGTCATGAAACCGACTTCCGAATTCGGTAAGTAATTTAGTCCACAAGGCTAAGAAAAAGCGCCCGCTCCTTTTAGGACGGGCGCTTTTCTTCTATATTATTCCCGCAATCCTATGAAACAGATTATCAAGCAGACTACTCTCCCCAACGGAATTACCATTATTACCGACTACATGCCCCACGCCTATTCCGTGGCCCTGGGCGCATGGCTCCCTAGGGGAAGCCGACACGAAGCCAAGGAAGAATTTGGCCTTTCCCACTTTTACGAACATCTCGTATTTAAGGGTACCGAAAATAGAACCGCTCTTGAAATCGCCCGTTCCATCGAAGACCGCGGCGGAAATCTGGAAGCATACACTACCCGACAGGAAACAGGTTTTTACGCCCAGGTAGAAAGCGGCGACGCCGCATTGGCCATCGACGTCATTGCAGACATGCTCATGAATCCCCGTTTCGACAAGAAGGAAATGGAGAAGGAACGTCGCGTCATCATCGAGGAAATCCACAGCTACGATGACGTTCCCGAAGAAATCGTCGGGGACGTGTATAACGCCATCCAGTACAAGGGCTGCGGCATTGCCCATTCCATCACGGGTACCGTGAAGGATGTGAAAGCCCTGACTCACAGGCAGATGCTTGCCTACGAACAGCAAGTCCTGAACCAGTTCCCCATTTATGTCTGCGCCGCAGGTAAAGTGGATCACGACGCCTTGGTGGAACTGTGCGCCCAGAAATTTGCAAGGAAAAAATCCGGACTCACCCTTCCTCAGGATTGCTACAAATCCAACCAGAGCGTGAAGGTGGTGCAGAAGCAGGATATTACCCAGTCCAATCTTTTCTGGGGAATGAGTTTCGACAAGAGCCTGCTGGACGAAAAGGGGCGCTGCGCCTTGTCCCTCTTTAATGTAGCCATGGGCGCCGGCATGGCAAGCCGACTCTTCCAGAAGATCCGCGAAGATAAGGGACTGGCCTATTCCGTCTATTCTACTGCGGACCTGTACCGCGATTGCGCCGACTGGGGAGTTTCGCTAGCAACGGAACCTCACCAGCTGAAGATGGCGCTGGACATTTCCGTGAAGGAGACCAAGAAGTTCCTAAAGAAGGGCTTCATGAAGGACGAACTGGAACGTACCAAGGCCAACATCCTGGGCAGCATGCACCTAGGGGCGGACAATCCCGAGAAGCGAGTCATCCGCCTTGCAGAACAAGTCCTGCACATCGGGGAACTGACCCCTATGGATAGGACCGAAAAAATCCTGAAGAACATTACCGAAGAGGAAGTCCACCAGATTACCCGTGACGTCTTCAATAGCGCCAAGTTCTCCGCAGCCGTGGTGGAACCCAGGAGCAAGAAGAAGACTGAAATCGGGGTGGATTTTTTCTAATACATCTATTGCTAACATGACCGAGACTTCTTTTTCGAAGAAAAAGAAAGCCCCCGCTCCGAAGAGCAGGGGCAATTTCTCGCGTTTCGATGATAGCTAACGCAATTTCCTGACTAGGTCAAGAAATTAAGCAGCCTTCACAGTTTCCACGACCTTGGCAAATGCAGAAGGATCTGCAACAGCCATATCAGCGAGAACCTTACGGTTCATCTTGATGTTAGCCTTGGAGAGCTTGTAAATGAACTGGCTATAGCTAATGCCGTATTCACGAACAGCTGCGTTCAGACGAGTGATCCACAGAGAGCGGAAGTCACCCTTCTTGTCGCGGCGGTGTGCGTAGGCATACTGACCAGCGTGAGCAACTGCGTCGATAGCAAGACGAATGTTGGACTTGCGACGACCGTAGAAGCCCTTAGCGGCCTTGAGGATATTTTTGCGGCGTTCGCGGGAAGGAACTCTGGATTTTGCGCGTGGCATTCTTACTACTCCTTATGCTACAACAAGCAGACGCTTGACGTGGTACAAATCAACCTTCTTAACGAGAGCGCCCTTACGGAGGTTACGCTTACGCTTAGTGGTCATCTTAGCTTGAATGTGGCGCATACCAGCGCGCTTGAACTTGACGTGGCCAGAGCCGGTCAGGCGGAAGCGCTTCTTGGAACCGCTATGAGTTTTCATCTTAGGCATTTTTACCTCTTAGGTTGTATAGTTAAGCCTCACCTGCTGCCTCGGGCGCGGTTACGGGCTTCGGTGCCTGGTCCGGCTTCTTTGTCGTACCAGCACCACGTTTAGGACTGTAGATAGAAAGCATAGTGTTGCCTTCGACTCTGGAGTCCATTTCCAAATCGCCAAACGGGGCCAATTCTTCCTTGGCACGTTCCATAAGGCGCTTGCCGTAGTCCATGTGAGCCATTTCGCGGCCACGGAACTGCATAATAAGCTTTACCTTCATTCCATCCTGAAGGAACTCGCTAGCCTGCTTGATACGGTACAGGTAGTCGTTTTCGGCAGTCTTGGGGTGCATCTTGATTTCCTTAAGCTTCACCACATGCTGCTTGGCCTTGGCGGCCTTAGCCTTCTTGACCTGTTCGAACTTGTACTTACCGTAGTTGATGATCTTACATACGGGAGGCTTTGCGTTGGGAGAGACTTCCACCAGGTCCAGTCCGGCGTCCTTTGCCATCTGGAGAGCCTTGGAAGTTTCAATAACCACAGCTTCACCATCTTCCTTAACAAGACGGATGGGGCTAATGCGAATATCTTCGTTAATACGAGTGCCGTCGCTCTGACGGTTGGGCATTTGACGGCCGCGGGGTGGTTGTAACGCCAAGTTCTGATACCTCAGGATGAATTGTTTTCGTTTTTGTGAGCGTAAAAATAGAAAGATTTTTCAAAAACTCCAATACTTTTTTATTTACCCCTTTGAAAATGGGCATTTTTTTGTATAATTGGGTTCACTTGCGGCGGTAGCTCAATGGTAGAGCCTTAGCCTTCCAAGCTAATGGTTGCCGGTTCGATCCCGGTCCGCCGCTTGAACAAAAGTCCTCTGACTCTGTCAGAGGACTTTTTTTGCACCCTCCCCCAACCCCCTCCTCAAAGGAGGGGGCTTTTTTGTCGGGAGGGCTCGTCCCTTCCCGTGGAAGGGACTTTGATGTTAGGACATATCTTTTACCCGCCCACTCTCCAGAAGGGGGCTATGTTTTCGGAATTGTTGCTGGGCTTTTGTCGGGAGGGCTCGTCCCTTCCCATGGAAGGGACTTTGATGTCTGGTTATTCGTAGAAGGTGAATGGTATTGTGACCTTGGCGTCTTTGTAGTTTCCACTTGCAAAGGTCCATTGGCCCATGTCTTCTGCAATAGCGGCATCAAATTCCTCATACCCGGTGGTTGAGCTCAGGACAGAAACATCCTCTACAGTGCCGTCGGACATAATTTTAAACTGCAATACAATCTTTCCGCCAAAGCCCGGGCGCTTTTTTAGGAACTGGTTATAAATGACGCGAAAGCGATTATAAGTGTCAAGCTTTATCACTTCTTGAATTTCAGTCTTCGACCTATTTATGCGAGAATCACTGGAAGAATCCGCAGGCACGGAGGAGGGTTGCTCCGTGGAAGGAACATTCACATCGTTTTGAGAAACTGGGGGTGTAGAATTTGACGTCGGTGCGCATGCCAGAACCAGCCCCACAAGGGCAGCAACCAATGTAATCTTCACAATATTCTGTATTTTCACTTTGCGTCCTTTGCGCTTTCGTTTAGAACAAATTCAAGCGGAATTTCAATAGCTGCATTTCCTGAATCCACCTTTGGGAATTTATAACGGCCAACGGCGGTCTTTATTTCCTCGTCAAATTCCTCAAAGCCCGTGGTGGAATGAACTACAGACACAGAATCAACTTCACCAGAAGAATTGACAACAAGCTTAAGCTTTACAAGGCCTTCAAAATTTGGATTTTTCTTTCTTAGGGATTTATTGTACACATGACGAAGTCCCGGAGTACGTTGTCTTAATACCCTAACTACTTCATTCTTACTGAGTGAACCTTTTACCTTAATATCGTATTCGTCAATCTTCTTGACAGAACCGGGGCTAACACTTTCAACAGTTCGTTCAACACATGTTTTCTTGAAAACACCATGTCCAGCACATGTATCAAGAATATCTTCCCTATGTCTCGCTACCACCCGATCAACATCCTTGGAAAAAGTCGTTTTTTTCAGCAAAGCGCGGTTCACCGACTTGCAACAAGGGACCGCACCAAAAACCAACGGATCATTATCAACCTGAAATTCTTCTGCATTAAAGCCACTCAGGTCAAAGTCATCATCCGCTTTCTCCGACGAACAGCCAACAAGCACCGCAATAGCGACGTTCACCAACAAGGCGAAATAAAACTTTCGAGACGTCATATTTCCTTCCAATTCCCCTTATACCCATAAGTATAAAAAAACTCTTTTAGGATTTCCGCGAACTTCCTAAATTTGCAGGCAAGTTTTCGGTCGCTGCACTCGCCTTTTGCTACATTTGCACTTGTAAAATTTTGCCCTACGGAGGCGCACATGTTTTTTGAACAGGCCATTGCCAACTGCATTCCCAACTACACCCGCGAAGCCGATTCCGCCCACGGCGAATCCTTGGCCATGATGGACTACAAGGACGAGCTGAAGGTAAAGGACCAGGCCATCCAGGAATTCTGGGACGTGAACCGTCTGGCAGGCACTCCGAAAAAGGTGATTGCAAGTCCGCTGCCTCGCGCCTACCGTACCACCAGCAAGCGCCGCGTGGCCATGGCTCCAGGCAACCTGCAGTTCGACCGTCAGGATTCCATGCTGGAACCGGAAGAACACAACAAGATTTACAACCTGCTGTTCGAAAAGCTGATCACTCCGGCATACAAGCCCTTGGCCTACGCCTTGAACTGGATTATTATCCGCGGAACCTACCGCTACCGCGTGGTCATCTTCAACATCAAGAAGATTGACGCCACTATCGTCCGTAAGCTGAAGCAGATTTCCGAAGTCCTGCAAAAGAGCGAGTTGAATGTGACTGCGGCCCACGCCTATGTGGACACCACGGAATCCGATTACTATCTGGAAGCCAAGCGTCCCACGGAAGGTCTGAACTTCAAGCAGCTTTACGGCCCCCGCGAACTGGCCCTGAACCTGGGTCATTTCAGTCTGAAGTATCCTGTCACAGGCTTCAGCCAGATTAACGAAAGCCAGATTCACAACTTGATCAAGGCAGCTAGCCGCATGATGGGCCTGACCAAGGACGACAAGTTCCTGGACCTGTACTGCGGTTACGGTCTGTTCAGCTTTGCCCTGGGTGAAGCAGCCAAGTCCGTGCTGGGTGTGGAATGGGAAGGTCCGTCCATCGAAAGCGCAAAGGCCAGCGCCAAATACCTGAAGAAGAATTACCGCTTTGTGGCAGGCAAGATCGACGAAGAATTCGTCCAGATGCGCTTGCCTCGTCCTGTTCCCGGCGAACCGGAAAAGATTCTGTTGGATCCGCCCCGCAAGGGATGCGAACCGGGCGTGATTCACGCCCTCGCCATGCGCAAGCCGATTCGCGTGTGCCATGTGTTCTGCGGCACCGACGAAATCCCAGCCGCCCTGAAGGAATGGGAACGCTACGGCTACCGCGTTCGCGAAGTGCAGCCTCTGGACTTGTTCCCGGGTACACCGCACCTGGAAACTATCGTGATGCTGGAGAAGAAGTAAAAACGCAAGGGAAGCTGAAAGAAAACCGACATTATAATCGTATGAAGATTATCATTTGCATTGCTGTTGCGGCCATTGTACTATCCGCAGTTGTCTGGTTTAAAATTCCCTATTCTCCACTGAAAACAGATTTTTCTAACGACAACATCGTACTCAAGGAAAAATCTGTTTTGTACAGGAGTGATGAAGTTTTTAAGGAATCCGATTTTGCAGCCATGCCTTCTGCCATCCAGAAATACATCGGCAATGCTGGCTACATCGGTACCCCAAAAATGAACTCCTTGCACATGGAGTACCTTGACGTAGATTTCAAGCAGGGCAAGAACGGTCCTAACTTGAAAATCGATTATATCCAGAACAACTACGTCAAAGAACATGCAAGAATGGCCATGATTTTAAGCAGTATGTTTGGTATTCCGTTCCAAGGTTACGATTACTACAGCAATGGCGTCGGAGGAATGAAGGGCGTCATCGCAAAACTTTTGACGTTGTTTGACCAAAGAGGCCATGAAATGGACGTGGCCTGCTTGGCAACATTCCTCGCAGAAAGTGTATTCTTTCCTAGCGTCTTGCTGCAAGACTACATCAGCCTGGAAGAAGTCAATGACCATCAGGTTCGTGCCACCATTACGTTTCGCGACCAAAAAGCATCCGGCATTTTCACATTCAACGAAAAGTACGAAATGACTTCCTTCACTACAAAGGATCGCGCCGTAGTCAACACCGACGGAACTACGGAATATGTTCCTTGGACCGCAGCCTGCGACAACTACATTACGGGTGCAGACGGAATCAAGCGTCCAACCACATTCAAAGCCATTTGGAATTACACCGATGGCGATTTTGTCTACTTTGACGGTCAAATCTCAAAGATTGATTACGAATAAAACATTCCCAAAGGGATAGGTATTTTTCTAAATTTCAAATCATGAACGAGAGTGTAGAAAAGCCCGCACTTTGGACACGCAATTTTGTAACCTGCGCGGCTGCGAACTTTTTGCTATTCTTTAGTTTCTACCAGCTATTGCCCGTTTTACCGCTGTACATTTTTGAAAAGTTCCAGACGGATAACGCCACTGCGGGCATTATCATTTCGTTGTATACCATCGGAGCTTTGTGCTGTAGGCCTTTCGCCGGATTTCTGGTGGATAGTCTCAGCCGTAAGCCCCTTTACTTCTGGACATTTTTCGCATTCACCTTGTGCTTTGTAGGGTACTGGGCCTTAGGTCTCTTGCCCTTACTTGCCGTAGTCCGCTTTATGCACGGCGTATTCTTCGGGATTTCTACCACAGCCAGCAACACGGTGGCAATCGATGCACTCCCCAGCAGCCGTCGCGGCGAAGGCATCGGCTATTTTGGCATTAGCGTGAATTTGGCCTTTGCCACAGGCCCTATGACCGGCATGTTCTTGTACGAAGGATTGGGCAGTAACATGGTATTCGCCATATCCATTGCGCTTTGCGTTATTGGCTTGATACTGGTGAAGACTTTGCAGGTAAAGCCTAAAGAGAAAAAGCCTCACGCCCCGTTATCCCTGGACCGTTTCTTCTTGACAAAAGCAATTCCCCAATTTTTGAATTTCATTTTCGTGGGATTCGCCTACGGTCCGGTGACCAACTACATTGCCTTGTATGCGAAAGAACTTGGTATCGGCGGCAGTGGATGGTTCTATGCGCTCATCGCCGCGGGTCTGATCATGAACCGTGTCCTGACGGGGCGTCTCATTGACCGGGGCTGGCTTACTCGCCTTGTAGGCATGGGCATGACGCTCAACGTTCTGGCCTACCTGCTGTTGACTTACTGCGGCGAGCTGGGAGCAATTCTCCCCGGTGGCCCCGCCCTCCCCTTCTTTATTTCTTCCTTTATGATCGGCACAAGCCTTGGATTGATTTTCCCGGGTTACCAGACCATGTGCGTGAACCTGGCAAGGCACGACCAGCGTGGAACCGCCAACAGCACCTACCTGAGCGGTTGGGATATTGGCATTGGTTCAGGCATTCTTGTTGGCGGCTCCATGGCCCAGCACTTCGGGATGCATCAGCAAGTATTCTTGGCATGCGTCGTGGCGTTGTTCGTTGCAGACATCATGTATTTATGTTATACTAGTAAGCACTACCACAAGAACAAACTAGAAGGGAATTGATATGATTAAACGCTTTGCTCTAGGTGCCGCATTAGCACTTACAATTACCGCTTGCGAAAAGCAGGAAGTCGCCCAGCAGAATTCTCAAACTCAAGCGGAAAGTGCTGCAGAAGGTATTGCAGCCAAGGCAGTCACCAAGACTATTACTCTGGCCGATGGTTCCACCGTCACCTGGATTCAGGACAACGCAGGGGAAAAAATGAACCCTCGCGAACTGTTCAGCGACGCAAGCGATTCCCTCTATAATTCCATGAACTTGCCTAACGGCGTTCCCGCTTCTGTCAGTACCTATCTGCTGAAGACCGAAGGCGAATACATACTGTTTGACGCAGGCCTTGGGGCATTCGGCGGCCAGATGCTCGCCCACCTAAATGAACTGGGAGTAAGCCCCGACTCTGTCAAGAAAGTCTATCTCACGCACCTGCACGTGGACCACATCAACGGCTTGGTGGCACAAAGCGATAAGGGTATGGAAAAGGTGTTCAAGAATGCGGAAGTCTACGTAGGTTCCGTTGAAAAGGACGCCTGGATGAACATGGAAAAGAATGACCTGCAAAAGGCCATTCTTGGCGTCTATAACGACAAGCTGAAGCTGTTCGCCTTCGGGGACACGCTCCCCCACAATGTTATCGCCATGGATGCCGTGGGCCACACTCCGGGCCACACCGTTTTCCAGAAGGGCGAACTTCTGGTCATTGGCGATCTGATGCACGGATACGCCCTGCAAATTGAACATCCAGAAATCAATTCCAACTACGACATGGATAAGGAAAAGTCCATTGAATCTCGCAAGAAGATTCTCGCCTACGCCAAGGCAAACAACCTGACCATGGCCGGCATGCACCTGCCTCCTCCGGGATTTGCGAAGTAAGCTTATGAAACCCTGGAAACTTCTGGACACCGAATATCTTGTAAACGCCCCCTGGCTGAAAGTAGCCAAGGAAAAATGCGAGCTGCCCAACGGAAAAGTCATCGATGATTTTTACACCTTGTGGCAGCCGGACTGGGTTCTGATTCTAGCCCGCACGAAGGATGGCAAGTGGGTCATGACGGAACAGTACCGCCATGGCACAGGCAAGATTGCATTGGAATTTCCAGCAGGAATCATCGACAAGAACGAGACTGCAGAACAGGCCGCCCTTCGTGAACTTCAGGAAGAATGCGCTTACGGATTTCCCCAGTCCCTCACTTACCTCGGGGCTTTCCCGGTCAATCCGGATCGTCACCGCGGTAAATTTCACGTCGTATTCATTGACGGCGTCGTACGTGCAGGCAAGACCAGCTTCGATGAAAGCGAAGACATCGAATCCCTGGAAATGTCCGACGAAGAACTGCAAGCAAAGATGAACAGTGGAGAATTCAATCATCCCTTACAGATGGCGGGCTACCTGAAGTGGAAACTCGCCCACTAAAATTGCCCATCCTTGTATTGGGATTGAACGGCGTTCCGGGTTACGCCCTCTTTAGGCATTTCAACAGGCTGTTTGGCGGTACCGATGTTAGCGACGGCACCAGCGGGACCATTCATCCGGCGAAACGCCATCCCGATGCTGCGGCGCCCCTTATCGGGATTCGTCCCATTAAACATCCCTGCGTTTACGGGCAGGACGTTGTCGCCATCGACGCGGAAGACACCGCAGGCCTTACCCGACTTTTCGAGAAGCACAAGTTCAAGACGGTGATTGACGCCAGCGGAAACTGCGCGCTGAAAGCCTGCGAGTGCGATACGCCCCGAAGCTACTTGCTGAACTGCTCCCAGGGAGTGGACGCCGCCCAGCTGGCCGCAGATTTTAACTGCACCTTCGTGAGAATTTCTACGGACATGGTCTGGAGTGGAAGCGAAGAAACCGCACATCTCCGCCCCTACAAGGATGATACGCCCAAGGATCCCATCCACAATTACGGAAAGCACCAGCTGGAAGCGGAAATCGAGATCCAGCGGATCAAGCCGGATGCAGTGATGCTCCGTGTGCCTCTCCCTATGGACTATGCCCCCGGTGGCTGCGCCGGCGCCATCGACTGGATCAGCTATCGCTTTAGACCAGGTCGCCCTGCAACGCTTTATACGGACGAATACCGCCGTCCCATTTACGGCGGCGACATGTGCCGTGTGGTCCAGTACATTCTGGAGCATGAATTTCCTGCGGGTATTTACAACTGCGGCGGTCCCCGTCGCGTGACCCTCTATAACGCAGGCCAGCTGGTCAACGCCATCGGAGGCTACCCTCCGGAATTACTCCATGGTTGTCCGCGAATTGAAGCAGGTCCCCTTCCCCCGCGGGTAGGCGATCTAGACATCGACAGTAGCAAACTCTACAGCCTGCTACCGCCGGGATTCATTCGTCCCTGGCCCGCCGACGAAAAAATCGTCCCCACGGACTGTGACTGGCATAAGACATTCGGACGAGACTGCCCCGACAAGCATAAAGTGGGTAGCGAAGAAGCCATCTACCGCCTCCTCGTTCTCGGCGAGAGATATTAAAAAAGGTTCCCGGAGGGAACCTGAAGATTATCCGCGAAAGAAGGTAAAAGCTTTTCCCGTAATTCTCTTACTTTCGTAAGTGCAGTCGTCCGCCTGTTTATACAGGGTTTCAAACATCACGTTCTTCTGGGCAAATGTTGCCCCAAGGCTAATCGAGATTCTATAGTCCTCGTGGTTGGAAATCCGGATTTCATCCAGAATAGTGAAGAAACGTTGAATTACTCTTGCTGCAACTTCTTCCGTTTTCACATCCGTAGCAAAGACCACAAATTCATCGCCCCCCAATCGCATCAGAATATCTCGGTCGCGGAAAGCCTTACGCATAGCATTGGCGACAGCAATAATCACTTCGTCACCCGTCTGGTGGCCAAAAGTATCGTTGACACTTTTGAACTTGTCGACATCGAAAAGGCAAAGCATACCATCCCGATTACTATACAGAAGTTCATTAATCTTAGCGGTTCCTGCACGACGATTATAAAGGCCTGTCATGGCATCCGTCTCGGCCATGGTGGCAAGCTTCGCTTCACGATTTTTCTGTTCGTTGATGTTTTCCACCACATAAATCACACGATGAAGCTCTTCATCCGCGGAATCTCTCACAGCAATAAATCGAGCACGACACCATCCGAAGTTTACGCCCATAAATTCATAAGTGATGGTTCTCTTGTCCTTTAGACGTTCACGAAGAGTGGTCACATCCACAAATTCAAGAACTCCATCCAAAAATTCCGGAGCTGTCGTCGCCTTCATCACATTTATCAAATTTTGCTTAAATCCCGCACGATCACTAGAAACCACATTCTGGATATACTCGTTAGTTCGCACCAAGGAATACATGTCCGTGTTCAAGTCAGCCTGCACCATGGACACATAGATATCCGCCATGGACTTCCACTGTCGAAGTTGGGCCTTACGTTCCTTACTATTGGACAGTTGTTCCCTGTATTCAAAAAGGTATCTTTCAAGCAAAGCCTTTTTAACATAGGATCCAAGGACAATTCCTAAAAACGCAAAAATCCCCATGTTCACGAATTCTTGTTTACGTATAGAATCCGGCTTCAAGTCCGTCATCAAGTAAATGGCAACAAAGGCGATTACCGTGACCATCGTCAGCAAATTCACCCGGGCAGGGCGTTCTGCAAAAAGTTGCGGCACCACCAGGACGAAAGCAAAAAGGGTTATGGTCAGCTGGTCTGGCGAACACACAAAGGTAAGATACATTCCCGTGGCATAAAGAGCCGCTTCAAACACAAACAGTAAAACAGGCAGTACCTTGGGGAACTTAGGAACCAGGGTTGAATTCAGAACGAACACTAACGCCGATAAAACAAATCCCGTAAAATAACCAATCACTTTCTGCGAAATTCCGTCAATATCGGAATACAGCCCAGTAAGAGTGGCAATAGCAAATCCCGCCATTGCTAGAATGGAAAACATTCGTAGGGCAATATGGTTACGTTTACAAACCACCCGCCGAACCAACTCGGCATCCTGCGCGTTCACTTGCGCATTGGTGAAAAAATCAAAATACTTTTGAGGCATCATCAACATGTGTGGAAGCATTTAGGCAGCCTTGCTAGATGATTCTCTCGATTCCGATTCCCATTCGTAGGCTATCTTTACATCTACA
>NZ_QGDU01000050.1 GCF_003149045.1 Fibrobacter sp. UWR4
AAGTTCGATACGCTTTGCACGAACGTCCTTTTCACGGATGCCGAGGATCTTTGCGATGTACTTATCGCCGAAGCCGTCCTTCTTGGCCTGGATCAAGAGTTCGTCAGAAGGCATGCGACCCGGAGTCTTGAGCATCTTTTCTTCAAGTTCAACCAGTTCGCGCATCTGCTGTACGAAGTAAGCCTTTTCATAAGTAGCTGCGAAAACTTCTTCGTCGGTTGCGCCCTTACGGATGGCTTCGTACATCTGGAAGTGACGTTCAGAAGAAGCAGTCTTCATCATGTCGAGAAGTTCTTCCTTGGTCTTCTTGTTAAAGTCCTGACATTTCTTTTGGGCGTTCCCCACTGGCGTGGGTCGGGCTATATTGCAAGGCCACCCGTGCGCACCTGCTCCCCAAAGAGGATAACAGCGACTAAGAACTAAAGTTCTAAGTCTTGTATAGGTACGCCCGCGCAGCTCTTGCAACGGCACCACAGTGCCGCCCCAAGGGGTCACTATCCCTAACGCGAATGCTACTCGCCTGCAGAAATAACCAAGACCGTATCCCCTATATATTCAGTAGCATTTCCAAATTCTTTAACTTGAAACGTTAATTTCATAGTCTGTTTCAAATTAAACTCGTAATCCATTTTCCCACCTCCAACATAAAAGCAAGTCATTCCATCTGCTTTATACATAGATATACACCTTATTAACGTTTCCGTCTTAATCCAAGTTGCGGTTAAGCGCTACACAATAGCCGAATTTCACCTAGTTCCTTTTTATCAAGTTAAAAAATATCGTTTCCTCAAAAGAAGAACTATTTTCCCCTACAACCAATCGTTTTTCACGATTTTTCTCATCATACAGAATTGCTGTTCCATACGAATCTGAATCATACTTTTCATCATATTCAAAAAAAAGACTTTGATAAGGCTCGCCGTCTACATACCAGACAACTTTATCAGGATAATCATTTGGGCAAGAGACCGTGACAACATCTTCACCATAAAGATTTGGTCCATACAAAATATCAAATGGAATTATTTTCCATCCTGTTTCATTGTGTTTATATGCAACAACTGTCACATGTTCAAAAGAAAAATCTTTAGGCAATTTATCTTCAATAGATAACAAAGGCTCTAATCTTTGAGAGTGTCCAACACAGGCTGTTAAACATAAAAGAAAAGCAACAACCAAAATCTTCATTACCTAGTATTCCTTAAATCAATTGTGATATTTTTCGTTCCTTCTATAGGCACTTCAAAAGAATCCCGTAGAATTTCATTATACACAAAAGCGTTTATTTTTTTTATTTCTTGACATTGCGTCTCATAAGATAACGAGATTTTTTGATAGATTATTCCATTTTCATACAAAACAATCTCATCTACAAAAAAATCGGATAGCCAAGTCAGTTCAAAGTCCTCATCATCATTAAAAGACAACTTATGATTTGCAATTCCTTTCTTTTTTTTTAAATAAAACACATCACAAGTAGTATCTGATTTCGAAATTAAGGAATCTTTACTATAAGGTACAATTTTAAATGTTTCGGGAGAAGCATCGGACGGTAGCATCCCTTTCAAGTGGTAATAATTACTTGGAACACAGCCGATACAAAAAAACGATAGAAACAAGCACTTCAAACGCATTTTTTCATCCTTTTTAATGATAAGCTTTTTTACCAGTGTAATAATAATCTAGTGAATAATCATCAGCCTCGTAATCATATGTACCTACTTTTGTGTAAGCAGATTTCATATCTGTTCCAAATTTATATTCCTGTGCAACTCTTAAATAAAATGGCAAAGTTCCATCTTTTACTTGCTGTAAATAATGAATACCTTCATGAGTAGGAGCTGTAAGCATTCTTTTTTTCTCAGGATTGGAAACATTATTTCTACCTATAGAAACACCTACAACATCTAACAAGCCGCCACGTCTATTAACAGAACCATAAGGTCCTATAATAAGGTTATGCTCCTTTGCATAATTCGCTTCAATTTCCTTTTGAAAATCACTTTTAGGAACTGCATAGCCAAGTAGGCCTATCTTTACAGTAGACGATATAACACCGCCCAAAACACCATATCCTGCTCCAGAAATCGCAGCTTCATTGTTCCAAGATCCAGTACGTAACACTTCACCTAAGCCTCCACCAACATAACCAAGAACACCTCCTCTTGCCGCAGAATAAGCAGTTTCCGAAAAAATATTGACCATAGATCCACCAGGAACAGCTTGATAGCCCGGAATCACACCACCAAGGAAACCGCCTAACGCTGCACCACCAAAGCCACTCCAAGAATAGCCTCCGTCATTCATCCATCCTGTAGCAGCATATTGGAGAGAGCTCTCTACTGTACTCCAGAACATATTGTTAAAAATTGCATAACTATAGGAAGCTGCATTTGCGGTTTCGACACCAGCACTAGCAATCATAGCGCCCCCTTCAGCAGCCACCGATGTCGTTCCAGAAATACTACTAGCCACAGCAGCAACGCCTCCACTAATTGCTCCAGATATAGCCCCAACCGCAGCTCCTTTTAAAGTTCCTTGAGCCATGGCTCTACCACAACTAACTTCACTTGCACCGCTACAATTAACGGCAGACACAGAGGCTCCTATCGCAGCACCTACGGCAGCACCTATCGCTATCGCTGCTGTGATACTTTCTCCGTTTGGGTCTATATAGTTTAGCGGGTCGCCGCCATAAGTATAGGCGTTCGCAAACTGTCCGGCAGGGTCCGGCGTAAGCCATAGTCCAAAGAGCGGGTCATAGAATCGTGCGCCGAAATAATACTTGTTTATGTCAGAATCAAATTCCTTGGCCTGCCAGCGTCTTGAATCTTCAGCATCGTCATGAGCCAAGTCAATTAGTGCTCCGTATGGGTAATAGGCGTATGCGCTCTGGACTCCAGATGTATTTGCATAGCCCCTTATATTGCCCTGAGCATCTGTCACAGGGAAATACGCTGCGCCATCTTTGCGGTAGCCGCCAGCAATCAAATCCTCCCGTACAAGAGAATAATCCCCACTTCCATCCTTGCGGTAAACGCCCACCCCGCTCAGGGTCGCCTCACCGTAACCGGAACTTTCGTCACCATAGTTAAAATACACACGCTGGCCGTTTTCGTCATAGGCCATACGGATTCGAGCCAATTCTAAAGACTCGAAATCATCCAAATTATTCTGCGAAATTCCAGACGGGACTTCAGGATACAACCGAACATTCTTCGGCAACGCCCTGGCATCCAGTTCGTAGGCGGCACGAGCATAACGGTCTAGCCACACATTTCCTGAAGCGTCGTAAGAATAATACTCATACGGGGTATAGCTTCTACCCGAAATCGTCATACCATAAGGTCGATAATACCCTTGATGGCTCTGTGAACCATAGTAACACCCTACAGCCTGAGATCCCTCGTGTTTGACAGTCAATCGTCCAAGTTCGTCGTAACTATAACTTGCATTTCTAGTTCCGGACATTTCCGTCAGACGGCCCAAATAGTCATAGGTATAGCCAGCATTTTCTACAACTCGGCCTACAGTTCCCGCATCAGCCCACACTCTTGCCACGGTTGACTGTCGCACAGACAAGGGATTTTCATACGATATGTTTTCAGAATAAAGCTCCGTAGAGCCGTTCCTATAGTCTAGTACAACGGGTCTTCCGTATACATCGCGCCGAACGGTTTTTGCAAATACCTCAGTCCCCGCATCGTAATAATGTTTGGATACAACATTCCCATTTGCACTGTACGTATAGCTAGTCAACATAGAATTGCCTTCGCGTGTTTCAACGAGGCGTCCCTTGTTGTCATAAGTTCTAGTCCTTGTTGACTTTTGCGTCCAACCGCTTCCAGCCCATTCCGAATAGGTCGAAGAAGCCAGTTCGTCGGACAAGTTATAGACATAGGACAATTGTACCGCTGGGACATCATCAAACAGATAGACGACCCACTGTCTTGACATGCGCCCAATGCGGTCATAGGACTTCATTTTTATGGATACCGGATTACCTTCACCGTCGTAGGCAATGATAGCCCCAACATCATAATCGCGTATTCCGTCCATCTGAGACAGAATGTTTCCAAGCAGCGAGCTGTTCAGGTTTACCCCGTATAGGGTCAATGTATCGGATGTCGGCTTTCCGTAAACTGTGCGGACTATGGGAGTAAGAGCTGCGGAAGCAATCGCCGTATTTGGGGCAGCAAAGTCATGACCGCCATGTACTTCGCCGATTGCGACAACACGCCCTTCGCCGTCATATACATTCGCCATAAAGTAGTTGTTTCCCAAAGCCTTTTGACGAGCATTTCTCGTAAACCTTAAATTTCCTAAAGAGTCATAGGCATATTCGACAAGACCTCGGTCATTAGACTTTTTCGAAAGCACGCGGCCCATGGCATCATAGCCCATCGTATCAGCAAACGCAGGGAAATCCCTAAGATACGACCGAATCAACCTGTCATAGCCGTCATACTCGTTCATGACAACAAGTTCATTCTCGCCATCGTATGTCCACGTCGATACAGTCCTGTTTTTCTCGTCCGTTACACTTTGCGTATAACGTCCTTCAGCATCGCGGGATATCGTCAAATGCTTTCCACCTGGGTTCTTGATTCTTTTCCTGAAATTATCCGATATATCTCCTTCGTTCAAATAATTCAAATGCAAAAAGTCTGTCTCAACAGAAGCCGGCAAACCGTATGCTTCCTGGACCTGTTGCTGAAATTCAAAAGAACGCCTCGCTATACCGGCATTCCTTCCAAACGACCCAGATTCATTTCCGTAACGCGGTTCGAATTCAGTAAAGGCATTGCTCTCTGCATTCGGTTTGTCCGTTGAATCGGTTCCGTCGTAGTAATTGTTCGCGGCAACCACACAGGCTTCGCAAGCCATATCCATATACACGAAAGTTGTCGTGTCGAGTACAAACGACATCGGTTCATACTTCGTCTTTCCGAGAGCATCGCTATATACGGCAGATACGATATACTTTCCGTTAGAAAGAGAATCCTGCGTCTGCACTGTTGTTCCAAATGCATCCTTAAAAACCGCAGATGTAAACTTTCTTGCATTTGGCTGATTGATGGGGTCAAGATAGGTGTCTGTTTTTACCATTTCCGGGACGACATCAAGCGTTCTTGCCTCGCAAGGTGCAAATTTGATGATCACATTCACATTTTCATGCATCGCCGTGATGTCAAAATCAATTTTTGAATACGGTCTGTCTCCATAAGCCTTGAAAAGTTTTACATATTCATTTGAGTCCCTCGCAGCATTAAATGACTGATTCATGGAAGGCATTTTCGAAATAATTTCACCATTAAGAACAATGATTTTTCCATTCACCGTAATCCGTTCTATAGACGAGCCAGCCTTGCTTGTTATTGATGCGGAAACTTTTTCGCCGTTATACAGATTAAACGGAGAAGTGCCCGAAGGGGTGTTCATTGATACACGGCCACTTCCCGTAATTGAAAATGTCAATTGATAAGGTTTAGGTGGCAGAAACTGGATTGACGGAAGCTGCTTTAGATTATAGACAATCCGACCTATTCTAAATGCCATATTCTGGTTTTGTGGATAAGCCAGCTGAAACTTGAAAGCGGGAGCAGATCTGGTTACATAAGGCGATGTATAGAAAGGTCCCCCCCACTGATTGGTATAATCATCTGGAGTAAATACTTTCATTATCTGGTTCATCTTCATGGATGGATATCCAGCATAGATAGTTCCCTGAAATTCGTCAAAAAACCAAATACAGAGACTATCGTCAACATCGACCGGATCAAGCATCTTAACTTCTATATTGCGGATTCCGCCAACTACAGGATACTCTCTAGAATAATCATAAGCAAGGAGTCCTCCTGCCTGCGAAGATGTTCCCATATTTACTAAAAGACCATCTCCCGTCCCGTTTGGTTCAGTAATAGAGACCCCGGCCCCGTTAAATGATTTCGCTATCCACCCAGGTCTCAAACCATTCGGCCCATAAATATCCATTCTGGTTACTTGTTTCTTCTCCGGACGCGTTTTTACAGTTCCGTTATACAAGATCGGAAGCATCCAATTAAGCAATTCCGGTTTGGCGTGAGCAACATCGTTTTGCCATAGCTGAACCTGAATTTCGCCGTCTATAAAGAAAGTGGACTGGACCGAATAGTATTTCCCCCTATACAGAAACGGCCCCATTTCTACAACGGTAAGATAGTTCGAATTTGCATCAACAAAAGACTTCCATTTAAATGAGCTACCCATGTCGACTTCGACAGAGACCGGTTGTAAATACGGTTCAATATCCCTATCAAGACCATTAGTCAAATTTCCGAAAGAAATACGGCCATCGGCAAAAATGGTAAGATTCGAATATGTTCGCGACATATACGTAAATTGATTTGCGTCAGGAAGGCTGAGGACAGTCCCGTTCACCGAAAAAGTCATAATTTCCGCATCCGACATGTCAATCCAACTGGGAAGCGCTCTGTGAATTTTGCCATCGCTATATCGCTGGGCTATGACATCCGCAAAGGAAAAACCGACTATCAGGAATAGAAGAATTAGTATCTTTTTCATTTTTTTTCACTCCTATTCAATTACGGCATCCGCCTGTACATATAGATTTTTAGCCCAAATCAAACCTTCCCACCTAGATTGAGTAGCAAGGCTCACGGATGCGAACGGAGCGACAAGAATGGACGCAAAATCAGAATAGACACCGAAATACATAAAGTCGGTAGTATTCGTATAAAGGAATACATTTTCCGCTCCTCCAGGAGAATTATAGAGACCCACACGGTCAGCAATGCTGATGCCATTTTGCACCCACAGCCGAACAGGGCCATCAAAGTACACCCTGGCATCAGGTTCTACGACAAAGGAGTCGAAATAATATTCACCTTCCTCAAAATGTATTTCCGAATTTGCATAGGCATGGAAATCCTTATATGCTCCAAAAGATATCGTTGCCGAATCATTCACACCGACTATGAAATCTGTTGTTCCCGTAACGAAATAATTTACAGGAATGTCTGCAATATGAACATCCCTATGTTCAATTCGCCCATGAGAGGCTCCATCCTGCATATATAGATTTCCACCTAAGGTAATATCCTCGACATTTGAATTGGACCGTAACAAGACATCCCCTTCAACAGTCATCTGTGCAAGAATATTCGCTCCTGCACAGACCTCGACCGTTTCTCCAACAACTTCATCAGCAGAAATCGAAGCACGGTCATAAAGGGCCATGTATCCTGTAGCATAGACCTTGTGCCCTAACAAATTCCTATACGGTAAAGGAATATTCTCATTTTCGTCGACTCCGCTGTCATCGTCATCATTTTCATTCTTGTTCTCGGCAATGTTGTCATCCTCAACGAAAATAACCTGCTTATTTCCATACTCATCTTCCAAGAACAAAGTATCCATCGATGTCTTAGAGAAATCCAATTCAATACAGGTGCTGCGAAAATATGCAGTTCCCTTGAACCACAGATGAACGCCGAACGGGAACTGAATACAGAATTTACGATGCGAGCCATCCCCCCTGCTGACATATAGAGCCGTATCCAAAGCTACGCCGACAGGAATCAAATCGCTGTTGGTGCTGACACTGTATTGCAAAGTTCTTTCCGATGAATCCGTAGTCGGATATTCCCTAAACAGGTTTATCGTATAAGCCAAAGATACGCCATTAGCCCCGATGACATTTATTTCTATGCGGTTCTCTCCAGGTTCTAAATGAACTTCACTGGTCAAATCCTGGAAGTTATATCCGGGAGAGAATATTGAACCGACCCACGATATCAGCGCACCAAAGAAATTGATACCCTTGTAGGAAACCTGGTTCCCATTATGAAGCACCTGCACAGATGCTACATCCAGCGGTTCCATCAAGGCTGGAGATATTTCAATGACTGAGTCATCAGACAATACCTTGGCCGAATAATTTAAAACATATTGACGGAATTCGGACGAAATTGTTGTCACAGCACCCGCAACCTGAATTCCAGAAAGAGTTATATCAGCGTCATCCGTTGATACATACTTCATAGGAACAATACGCTTTCTGCGACTTTTCGTTTCCTTGTCGGATGCCTGCACAACAACAACGGGAGTTCCATTTGATCCAAAAGCCAAGTTCGCCGTTTTCAACGTCTTATTAGCCTTAATGAAAGCTGGGATACCAACAGAAAGCCACCGTGAATCTCGATAACTTACAAGGGTGAGTCCATCTTCGTTTTGACTATTCGCAAACATTACATAGGGGATGCCGTTCCGAACAGCAAAATCAAACGGAGCATCGCTTTCTAAATACGCAATGATCCGACGTTCCTGTTCAACAGGCAATCCCGCTGAATTTACAATGGAAGCATCTTCGTAGGGTGTAAACTGAAGTCTATGTTCGGGAGTGCCATCTTCATCTTCCGTGTCGACAAATTTACCCCTGAAGACCGAAACTGCGGTCTTGCCAGTATTATCCACAGAAATATTGTATGCCACAGCAAGATAGATATAGTCAGCATCGCCAACAATCTTAAACTGCTTCACCATGGTAAGTGGTATTGAATCATCCATAAAGACAAAATCTCCTAGATAATTCGGGAGCATGTCATCGGAAGCAGAATCCTTTGTAAGAGTCGGCCCCGCCCAAATACTTCCTGAGCCAGATATTCCTGATTCCGAAGAATCAAAAAGTCTCTTTATAATCAAGAATTTGGGAGAAGAAACGCTATCTCCATGTTCAGCAATCACATCATCCTTATATAGTTCAAAATAGGGATTTCGTGCAACATACGCCACATAGAGTTTTCCGCCAGGGCCAGTTGTCAAATCAACGCCAAACACATCGCCATTCTCTATAATACCCGGCACAACAGATGGAGGCGCATCAAAATCTTGCCCAAACACCGTATAGCCACCTATAGGCATCCATACATTGTTTATAAAGCAACTGGAAGCAAGTACCGAAGGCGTTGTGCTATCATGGGCAGCTGTCTTTACATAGGCCGCACAAACATTGCCAGTCGAATTCGCCGACATAGCAAAATCAAGCCCGTATACGGAGGCATCAAAAATGTAACCATTGTTGGTCCATGTTTCTGAATTGCCAGAGAACAGTTCAGCATTTTCGTTGCTAGTAGAATCAACCATCAGGATTCGCGGCATTGAAAGCAAATAGCTGTTTCCACCAGATGTTGTTCCCGACAGAGCTTTAGACTTTTGCAAAGTTACCAGATTTTCAATCCATGCATTTCCACTAAAATCAGCCGTATAGACTCCATCTGGTGCAGAATAGACTATTTTCGAAGAATCGCCCCTATTTATAAACAGTGGCATTTCTGCCTTTCTCAAGACATTTCCATAGCCAACCCACCCGGAAGAGGCTTTCTGAATATGCACAGTATAAATCCCGACACTGTCCGCCCCGACATCTATTTCCAATGTATATGAGGTATTGTCATCAAATGTAGCATACAAACCATCGGTAGCAGAGCAACAGTCGTAATGCCATCCAGCCGAAGCAGACTCTCCGTCCGCATAAAGACGATAACGGACTGCATCTTCCGAATTCTTTGGTTCCCAAGAAATAACTACATCCTCCTTGTTTCCGGCCAATACATATTGCAAGTTTCGATTAGTCGAAGACTGCAGAATCGGTTTGGAATCAAAAGATAAAGACGCCAAGTCATCTGAACCAAGAGAAGGATCGCTACATCTTGCATCGATGAAATCATTTTCGCTTACAAGCCGTAGACTACCGGAAACATCTTCACCAAAAGTCTTTTTGATCCGTCCGTTTTCATCCAGCGTAATATGCTTACCAACACCTCGATCATCAACTTCGGCAACAGGCATCCCGAAGTGTACATCATAGTATTTGACCATGGCTGCAGCACCAGCGGGAATCATCCGGATATCCTGCACACGAGTATTTCCCGTACTAGACAAGGAAACATTCAGTAATCCCGAGTTCACCTCACCTTCCCATTCGACATAATGCCATTTACCGGCAGCATTCCTATCCAACGCCCAGTTGTTTTTTTGCATTCCGTTAAGAGTCAATGTAATCGTTGCAGATGTATTGTCCGCATTTTGGATCCATGCAGAAAAACGATATTTGCCTTGCCTTGCCTGCTTGACGACACCTGAAAAGCCATATCTCAAATCCATCACGACTTTTGAAAAGCGACCATTAGACGCACCTTCGCCATCGGTCGCTCTTCCTTGTAAAGGCAACAAGTGACATTCACTAGTCACTTCCATGCCATTTTCGTCACAACGATCACCAGGAACAACAAGAATTTCATCAAATCCGGCATTTTGCACCACGGCACGTTCAAAAGCAATTGAGTCATCATCAACAACCCTTGCAGTCTTGTTTCCGAGTGCATCAGTTTTTTCTACGGCAAAACCGTTCAAAAACTTTGATACAGCAGAATTCTTTTTCCATATACCACTTGGATTCTCATTAAGCGCCCAAGGAATTCCTTGGAAAGAATTGCCATTTACAAGGCTATCAGGATTATAAATCCATTCCTCAACAAGGTGAGGCGTTCCCACGGAATCATTAGCAGTTGCATAACGTGCGGCAGTTGATTCAACCACCTTACCTGTAGAACAATTCGGTTTACATGAATATGACAACAATGGATTATGCAAATGATTCACACTTCGTTCAAAAGCATATTCTTCCGCCGAATATCTGAGAACCTGCTCATTAGAGATATCATTCGAACCGTTTTCAAAAAACAATTTTCTTGAGGGCAGTCCATTAAGCGCAATATTATACTCTATCGAATCCTTACTCTTGACTCCCTTGATATACGTTTCAACAGAACTGACCGCATCAACATGCAACAAATTCGGCCAATTTGAATTATGGTAACGAGTATACTTGGAAATTGAACTTTTTTCAATAACTTCCCCCACATAGGTTCTTTCAGCGCAAATTTTTCCCAGTCCAAGCCCGACATCACCGTAATCAATTGGGCACAATTCTCGTTCAATCATCCCTGAATTATCTGGTAATTCAACGCGAACTGTCGTTATTAAAGGTGTATTATTTACATAGTCAAAGGCAACATCCGGAGCATTGTCAAAATTATAAACATACTTGTAAGAAAATTTCTTATCTACAATAGGGTCATGCACAGTTTTCTGTCCAACAAGCAGAACCCCCTTATTCTTTACGAAGGAATCATTTTTCTTATAGTAGATTGTCGTTGTTCCGGCTTCCGTTGTTTCGGCAGCTCCTTCAACAGCAAAGAAATCACCTATTGTATAAGACTCGTCAAAGACTTCGACCGTAGTCGGTCCTTGTCCGCTCGGGTTTCGGATATCCTCAAAGTGACTCCAATTTATATCAAGTTGTTCTTCGTTCCATTTTACGCCGTCCCACAGAAAAGCCTTGTTTGATCGTTTCTCTATATACCAATTCGAGCCAACAACCAAATGTTTTTCACTTTTGGAATCATCAGTATTTACTTCACCATATCTTATCCACCCACCATCATTTTGCCGCTCAAACAATTCAATATTTGCACCGGGGTGGGTTTCACTCCACACTCTCACATATTTACACTTCCACTTTACACCCCAACGCTTAAATTTCGGCCAACAAAAATAGGGTATTTCAATAATGTTGTCTACTTTGGGTCTTCTTGTCACAAAGAAATTGCTACTCCCAACAGCATCCCATTCCGCCTCTTCCAAAAGGTCAAAATCATCATGATGAACCATATTCCTATTTTCAAAAGGAATCCGCCAGGATTCACCATCCCAATCAAATAAAGTCAAGTCATCGTTGTCATTGTGTCGCATAGCGACATAATTATAACCTACAGCCTGCGCCCTCGGAACACCCAGAACCCCATGAACATCATAGTTAAGCAATTTTGTCCAACCACTACCATTCCAATGATACGCTTCTGCTCGTTGCCCCCAAAGGCCAGTGGACTCCACGGCACCAAACAAGTAACCGTTTCCCCAATAGTAACGATTATCGTCGTCCAAATCATCATTATCATAGGTTTTTTGAACAGAAATTCCGGATGCATCGTACTTAAAAGAAAAAATTCTTACCCGGTAGTTGTTTCCCCAATCTGTACCTATATAAGAAACAGCAATGTGATTTTCCGACGGATAAATCTGAAGGAACTGATTATCCATACTCCCTTCATCAGCAGAAAGAGTATCTATTACAAAAGTATTTCCCCATAGAGTCCAAGGAACTGTGAGCGTCAAGGTTGATTTAGTTGAAGACAGGTTGCCCTTTACTATATAATTGGGACCTGTAAGCACCAATTCCTTATCACCATCATCATGAACATAAGGCTTCACTTGCCACGAAGCACCATCCCATACAACAGGATACATATCGTAACTATCGCCATCACCTGTTACATAGGCGAACCAGTTGTTTTTCTCCGTAATAAAATACCCTTTGTCATGATACGGCAGTGAACTTAATTCCTTTCGTATATTCCAGGCGCCGTTTCGCCAATAATAAACAACAACTTTTTTCTCATTCTTGTCGATACCTAACAAATAGGGCGTTCCGTCCTCCAAGTAACCTAACGACACGTTGACGACAGGCAATTTTTCCGAGTGAATAGTCAACGGTTGTTTATCTATGGCCTGATAGACATAATCAAATGATACTTTTCCGCAGTTCGCCCCTTGAATTTCCTTCATCATGCCTAACGCGTAGGAATCATTCAAATACGCTTTATACACATTATCGTAGTATTCATATGATTCTCGCTTCGTTTCCTTTCCGACGCCATTCGCCCACACTATTCGAGTCAATAAACGCTTGGTGTATTTTTTATTTTCGTCGGCGTCTAGACTTGGAGAAACTTTCAAGGCTTCATAACAGAAGCCTACCGTTTGCAGAATTTCGCCATCCATTCCATAAAGTTCGACCTTAGACAAGAATTTTCGTTCCAGGGGGGCCACAAACGCATCAATTTCATCATCAGCAGAAAGTTCTTCTTTTCCGATAGCATCAACCACTTCACCTTCAAAATCACCTTCATTTTTATCCGAAAGAACAAACTTTACATAAGAACCCATCGAGGAACGAACCTCTTTTAAGTATGTTTCTTTTGTATATCTGTTTTGAGAAGTCCAGGAACCATGCTTTATTTTTTCCTGAAACTGGTAATAAGAATATGTTAAAGAATTATTTTTCCAATCATAAATCTTAGCTAGACTCCAAGAAACGGGATAAGGGACATCGTTTCCATCGATAGACTCACCCGTATGCCCAAATGCAGGAAAACCTAGCTCATATGCAGTCGCCCCTTGCGCACTACAAGCAGTATCTAAAGTATTAGACATGCAATAAGACATATCACCATACTGGTATTTATTGCCCGAATCATCCGTCAAAATCCATCCCACGACAATCTCAAAGGTTTTTCCACTCAAAACTTTCATTTCAGTTCGTCTTTCTACTAACCAATACGGCAGGCTCTCAATCCACCATCGATTTCCCTCATAAATCAACTTATAACGAATCCCCTCTGCTGTTACTAGGTAATAAAAATCATCCAAAAGGCTCATCGAATGGTTGTTTTCGCTAACGATTTTAGCAAAACCCATAGACCAACCTAAACCGACCCAGCTAGTCGGACTCAAGTCATTTCGATTTTTTACACTCTGAGAAACATTACCCGAATAATTCAAAGCAAACGAGGTGGATACGCCCCCTGCAGACAGCGTTGCAAGAGGAACACTAAAACTAACCGTTCCAGATAAAGGGTTTATCCCACCATCAGGGGACATATATTTATTGAACGCATCGCCCGTTTCCACAGATTGCGAAAACACAAAAGTGCAAAGAGCAAGCAAAGCCTGTAAGATTTTTGAAAGCATACTGTAAATATAAATTATGACAAACGGTAAGGATTGTAAATTTAATTCAACACACACCTACATGCAAAAAAAAAGATTAAAATTATTTGTTTATTATCTGCTAGACTTTTTTTTCACCACTTATAGAAAAATTTTTTCTGGAGTTTTATGGGCTAAGCCACCAAATGTGGATGTTTTGGCATACCCGACTAGGGCTGGTCATACAGAAAAAAATCCTGTCTGATATCCAATCAGGCAGGAGATTCGTTGTTCATGTCTTGTATTTGATTGCTATGCGGCATTTTCCTCGTCCTTCGTTCCGGTGGGGAGTTCGATTACCGCCGTTTCGGGGGATTCAGGCATTTCGGTAATCTTGCCCTTGCCTTTGCGAATTTTCAGGTGCAACTTCTTCTGGTCGATGTGGCTGTTCACGGCCTTATTTTCAATTCAGAATTGTCACTACTTGCCACCTGATTTTTCGCCGGCCAAAAATCAACATTCATTTTAGAATCTGATGAAATATCCTCAACAATCGCGCTAAATCTAGTTCCAAGCAAAACTTCCTTATCTTTGGAACAAGCTGTAAAGATGCCAACAAGAAAGCCTCTTTCATTATATATCGGAGAGCCACTCATCGCATGAGTATCAGGAAAGACATTTTTTCGCTTTGGATTTGACAAATCATAAAAACCATATCCCCTATTGAATGGTATAGCTATATGGAGTTTGGGATCTAATCCATATTTCTTATAAGTTGCTAGATCCGCTTCCGGCGATGAATATGAATACGATCTACTCTTGATATACGCTTTTCCCTTATATCGAACAGCCTTGCATCGGGACGAGGGAAAACCAACAACTGTATAGATTTTTGCAGTAGGCAGAGCGTTATAATTGGAGAGTCTAAGACCTATATTCTGAAAGCCTATGATAATTTCATCTGCAGCAGGAATTAAGGCCCAATCTTTGTCATCCTTATTTCTTATAATAGATGGAGCAATAGATAAAAGCCTAGTCCCTTCTAAAGACATATAAATTGGTTGCGCTATTTTTGTAGAACCAGGGCAAGGTACCGCCAAATTCATTTCATCGGCAACATGAGCTGCAGTCAGTAAGAATATCCGACCACCAAGCGGAATTATCGAGGCCGTTCCGCACGAAATAGGCCGATTATGGTTATGGCCTGTAGCATTGATATTGGCGAATAGTTGAACAACATATTGTTCTAGGTACATTCTTTCTATAGGCATTCGCTGTAATGCCGGGACAGCAATTCCATAAACTCTAGTTGTTTGTTTACCAATTTTCATACAAAAATCCTTTTGTAATTTGAACCTAGCACATAAATTATATCATTTTAGAAAAAAAGACAACGAACCAATAAATGGTCTTAAAATTCTTTTTCAATCAAGCCCGGGCGTTGCGGGTGCGGCGTTTGAGCACCCGCAGTAGGGGTAGCGGAAGACCCGACTGGGAGGGTTATATACAAAGACGCCCACTCTTTTGAGTGGGCGTGATTATAAGGGCGGGTCGGGGCTGGAGCTAGGGGGGATTCTTCCCCCACTCCATCCGAAGAATTAAACTTCTTCGATGCTTCTTGATTCAATGAATTCATTATGATATTCCTATTTCGGAGTATTTTCAAAAAAACTATGGAACGATTTAGTGCAAATGCGGAATTACATTTTGTCTGGCACTTCTGATGGTTCTTTGCCTCGCCCTTGCCAGCCTTAGAGGCAATCTCCGTGAACACTCCTAGCGGAATTTATGAATCGCCTTGTTGTCGCGTATTTTTTACAACAAAAAAACGAAAACAACTAAATTAAGTGTAGTGAGATCGTCCACCTTTTTTCTTCATCTTATGTGCTTGATTTATTTTTTTGATATCAAGGGCTTGTCTATAACAAGGATGAATTTCCCACTTCATACCGAAATCATTGCTTGTGCTAGATGTTAATAAATCAGGCATTTCTTTGAAGGAGTAATGATGATATTCTCCGGCCTCATCTTCAGAACGAGCTACTATAAACCCTATTCTAAACAAGAATCGTGCTAAATCTTTCGGTGATGATGCCCTAACTTCATCTATAACTACATTTACATGTTTTAAAATAAAATTATTGATATGTTTAAACAGTTCTTCTTGACAAAACAAACGATCACATCCCCTGAAAGCATGAATAACCGATTCTATTTCTTTGCATTGGTGTCTATGTTCAATTACTAAATCTGATATTCTTTTTTGACCGTAGTCCCCCCAAACATCGTCTATATCTTGTTTTGTTATTATAGACATTTTTCGTTTATCCGCGTTTGTTTGGCACAACTTGCAAAGTTGTATTGCCCAGCGAGGTCGCATATATGACAAAGTATATACTATACGATACAGATACTGCTCTCTATCATTATTCCATTTTGCTTTGTGATCAAAAATTTTGAGGCATCATCAACATGTGTGGAAGCATTTAGGCAGCCTTGCTAGATGATTCTCTCGATTCCGATTCCCATTCGTAGGCTATCTTTACATCTACA
>NZ_QGDU01000051.1 GCF_003149045.1 Fibrobacter sp. UWR4
TCTCGGTTAAGTCTCATCGCTTGTCCTTTTCTTGGTCGAAAACGCAAGTTAGAAACCTAACCATCCCTAGAATTCACTTTCTAGGGATTTTTTTTGTTTTCAGCCTAGATCGGATTTACTTGACGATGAGAATCCGCGTTTGTTGTATACAACAGGAACAGGAATTTTAATTATATACGCAAAATTTGCGTTAAATAAAAAGGCGGTACCGGCGATGCGTTCCGCCTGTATGAAAGAAAAACGTCCAAAAGGGAATGCTTATCGCAAAATTTTGGATTATTAACTCCTTAAATATCAAGGAATAACAAGTAAAAATGTATTATCTACGCATAAAATGCGTTTATTATGTGAATATTTTTATTCGTCACAGGCTTTCCCCTTGTGCGTACCTTTTTTTTAATCTACCTTTGCCCTCATAGAAAAAAGATGCGTTCGCAAGACCTTAGAAGAATGCCTTGCCCGCATCCCTAAACCCTAACCCCTAGCCCCTAGGCCCTAGTTATGTACTACGAAAGCATTAAGGTTCTCGACTGCACCATCCGCGATGGCGGTCTCGTCAACAAGCACGATTTCTCTCTGGAATTCGTCCGTCGTCTTTACACCCTCCTGTCTGCCGCTGGCGTTGACTACATGGAAATGGGTTACAAGAACTCTCCGGAACTGTTCGACCCCAAGGAATACGGCCCGTGGAAGTTCTGCGATGACGATCTCCTGTGGAAGGTGAAGGACGGTATCGATTCCAAGATGAAGATGGCTGTGATGGCCGACGTGGGTCGCGTCAACATGGACGCCGTGAAGCCCGCTTCTGAAAGCCCCTACCAGATGTTCCGTGTCGCTTCTTACGTGAAGAACATCGACAAGGGTATCGAAATGGTGAACGCCTTCCACGACATGGGCTACGAAACCACTTTGAACATCATGGCTGTGAGCCGTGACCGCGGTCCGGAACTGGACGAAGCTCTGCACCAGGTCAACGAAGAATGCAAGGCCAACGTGCTTTATCTCGTGGACTCCTTCGGCGCCTTCTACCAGGAAGACATTGATAAGGAAATGCAGCGCTACAAGGGCATCGTAAAGAACAAGCAGTTTGGTTTCCATGGCCACAACAACCAGCAGCTGGCTTTCTCCAACACCATTCAGGCTATCATCAACCACGTTGACTTCCTGGACGGTTCCGTTTCCGGCATGGGCCGTGGCGCAGGCAACTGCACCACCGAACTTCTCCTTGGCTTCCTGAAGAACCCCAAGTACGATCTGCGTCCGGTTCTCGATGCCTACCAGGAACTGTTCCTCCCGCTCCAGGCCAAGTACGAATGGGGCTACATCATTCCGCAGATGATCACCGGTATGCTGAACCGTCATCCCCAGGACGCAATCGCCGTCCGCAAGACCGAAGACAAGGACAACTACCGCAAGTTCTTCGATCATATGATGAACGATTAAGAGGCGAATCCTGCGCAGAAATGCTCGCATTTCTGCATAGGTGAGCCGAAGAATCGAGCGCTAGTTATGAAATAACTAGCGCCACGATTAGCAAGGCGAGAGCAGCGGAAAAATGCTTGCATTTTTCCATTGCCGAGCCGTTAATCATGTACTTTTGACCCGAAGGGGCAAAAGTACCACGACTAGCAAGGCAAGCGCCACGACTAGGAGGTGCGCGTCACGCAGGCAAGAGCTGCGTCGACTTCCTCCAGTGAAAAAGTCCCGAGTTCGCAATCAGCGACTCGGGACTTTTTTTCTCTCTCAAAAATTCTGTTTCTTATTTTTTGAACTTCTTGGCGCCTTTAGGAGGACCTGGCATAAAGGGGCTGCGGGCGTCTTCTTTTGCCTTGACTTCTTCGGCTGCAGTCTGTTGGCCGATTACCACATTGTCGCCAATACTCAGACCCTTAAGGATTTCCACGTTCACGCCGTCGCTAATGCCGATTTCGACTTTGCGGGGAGCGGCCCTTCCGTTGATGCTGACCCATACATGATCGCCCTTCAGGTGGGGCTTGCGCTTACCGCCGGCCTTGCCTCCAAAACCAGCTTTGCCGCCGAATCCGCCAGGACCACCGGGAGGCGGGCCACCTGCACCCATGCCGGGGGGCGGGGGAGGCGTTTCGCCGTCTTTTGCTCCAGCGAAACCTTCGGGACGGGGCGGGCGAGGCAAATCTCTCGGGTCTGCCATGGGGGTACTTTCATCGGGAGTAAACTTTAGTGCCTTTACGGGGACGGAAACTGCATCGACGACTTCCTTTGTTACGATGGTGCAGGTGGCGGTCATGCCGGGCAGTAATTTCTGGTCCGGATTGTCTGCGGTAATGACCACAGTGTAAGTAACCACATTGCTTGTGGTAGTGGGGTTTAGTCGAACTTCCTGCACCTTTCCGCTGAACTTTTCATTCTGGAAGGCGTCCACCGTGAATTCCACGCGCTGGCCTGCCTTTACCTGACCGATGTCAGCTTCGTCAACAGCTGCCATCACTTTCATCTGGCTTAAATCTTTTGCAATGATGAACAGGGTAGGAGTGCTCATGGAGGCGGCCACCGTTTGGCCCACGTCCACAGCCCGCTTCAGGACTACACCGTTAATGGGGCTCTTGATGGTAGCGTAGCTCAAATTTAAGCGGGCTTGAGCCACTTCGTTCTTGCGTTGTTCCATGGTGAACTGGGCTGCATTCATGTTATATTCGGCTGATTCCAGCTCCACGGCGCTGGCACTGTTGCTTTCCGCCAGTTTCTTGGTGCGCTCGTAAGAACTTTTCTTGTAGTTGTAATCGTTTTCGGCTGCCTTATAGGCAATTTCAGTTTGGTTCAAGGTAGATTGCAACTTGGATTTGTCCAGTTGGGCAATGACCTGCCCTTTTTTTACCTTGGAATTGAAGTCTACGAAAATCTTGCTGATGTCGCCAGACACCTGAGTACCCACTTCTACCTGGTCCACGGGTTCCAGGGAGCCGGTAGCGGAAATGGAGGTGGAAATGGTAGTCTGAGTAACGGCTGTGGTAACCAGGGTGGCTATCTTTGCCTCGGTTTTCTTATCCAGCACAAAGGTCTTGATTCCATAACCGATGCCAACCAAAATGGCGACCACAATTAAAATTTTCATCAGTTTTTTCATACGTTGTCTTATAAAATAGAAAGTATTGGTCTATTTACGAATGTTTAGATGTTTAGGAACGGCAATCCGTTGCTTTATGGTTTTAACTTAGCCTAGTCTTTACCTTTTTAAGTTTCTAAATTGCAGGGCATGACTCGCATCGCAAAGCATGACGATAGCGCCGAAGTGCGGCACGTGACCTGGGTTGGCCTGGGGTGGAACGCGGCTCTTTCCATAGGGAAGGGGCTGGCCGGTTTCTTCGGTGGGTCTCAGGCTTTGATTGCGGACGCCATTCATAGCGCATCGGACTTTGTTACAGATATTGCCGTCATCGTGGGTTCCCGCTTTTGGAATTCGCCTCCCGACGCAGATCATCCATATGGACATCGCCGTTTCGAGACGCTGATTTCTGTGGGAATCGGTGTGGCGGTTTGTGCTGTGGGTGTGGGCCTTGGCTATGACGCCATCCAGACCTTGCGTCTTGGGGAAGATGGTGCTTCCCACCCGGAATGGATTGCTGCTGTTATGGCCGCCCTCTCTATCATTATCAAGGAAGTCCTTTTCCATTATACTCGCAAAGCAGGCAAGAGCATTCGTAGTCAGGCTCTGGAAGCAAACGCCTGGCATCATCGCAGTGACGCCTACAGTTCCATTCCCGTGTTGATTGCGGTGGGTATTGGAATTGTATTCCCGGAGTTGTGGTTTGCAGATTCCGTGGGCGCTATTATTGTGGCGTGCTTTATTTTGCATTCTGGCTATGAAATTGCCTGGCCCGGAATCCATCAGGTGGCAGACATTGGCGCTCCCGAGGAAATCGCGGCGAAGTTAAAAACACTGGCTCTTGAAACCCCAGGTGTTATTAGCATCCATGGCTTTAGAACCCGTTTTGTAGGGAGTGACCTTCATGTAGATTTGCATATCGTTGTCCCTGCGGATATGACCTTGCTTGCTGCTCACGACCTGTCCGAGGAAGTGGAACGCCGTATTCTTGAAGCTGGCGAAAACGTTGTAGATGCCATGGTCCATGTGGACCCCTACGATCCGAAGAAAGCAGGTGTTGATAGGGTCTAGAGGCTAGGGAATTTTAGGGTCTAGGGGCTAGGGTCTAGGGGCTAGGGCATCAAGATGTAAATGCTTGCGATTTCGAGACAATCACATCTTTAAATCCCCCCACGAAGTATTCCCGACATTCCTAATCACTAATCACTAATCACTAATCACTATCCCAGGGTCTAGGGGATTTTAGGGTCTAGGGTCTAGGGGCTAGGGCATCAAGATGTAAATGCTTGCGATTTCGAGACAATCACATCTTTAAATCCCCCCACGAAATATTCCCGAAATTCCTAATCACTAACCACTAACCACTATCCCAGGGTCTAGGGGCTAGGATCTAGGGGCTAGGGCCGCAGGAGGTAAGCGCAAATGATTTCGGAATGGATTCGTCCTTAAATCCCCCCACGAAGTATTCCCGACATTCCTAATCTCTATTTTCTAATTTCTAGTCTCTACACCCCTCAAGCACCGTCAGGTGCGACCTGTCCACCTCATACCTCAAAGGCGCACCGCGCCGACCTCTAGCCACTGAGGCACGCTTCGCTTGAGGAGTGAGGTCGGAGCTTCGCTCCTAGAGGTTTGATGTACCCTAATCTCTATTTTCTAATTTCTAGTCTCTACTACCCTCAAGCACCG
Organism: Fibrobacter sp. UWR4; assembly: GCF_003149045.1. Taxonomy (NCBI): domain Bacteria; kingdom Pseudomonadati; phylum Fibrobacterota; class Fibrobacteria; order Fibrobacterales; family Fibrobacteraceae; genus Fibrobacter; species Fibrobacter sp. UWR4. The sequence goes on from NZ_QGDU01000051.1 coordinate 4,772, forward strand.
TCTGGTGCGGCCTGTCCACCTCATACCTCAAAGGCGCACCGCGCCGACCTCTAACCACTAACCACTAATCACTATCCTCAAGATATTCTATATTGCAGTCATACTGCTTAGGGGTGCTGCGAGTCGAGTGGCCGTGGCTGAGAAAATACCCTTGGAACTTGCGCCAGTAATTTGGCCGAAGGAAAAGTGAGGTTCTCGTGGAATCCAAGAATTCCCTTCTGAAACCGTTTATGAATTCCCGGAAGATTTATGTGCCGGGTAAGATTTTCTCCGATATCCGCGTAGGTATGCGCGAAATTCAGACCGAGGATCCGCTGACGCCTTGTGTTCCTGTTTACGACACTAGTGGACCTTACAGCGATGAAAACGCAACCATCGATGTGACCAAGGGTATTGAACGTTTCCGCGAAAGCTGGATTGCTGAACGTGGCGATGCCGAACAGCTGGACGACATGACTTCCGCTTACGGCCGTGCCCGTCGTGAAAATCACGAACTGGACCACTTGCGTTTTAATGCAGTTCATCATCCGATGCGCGCCAAGGCTGGCCACAAGCTGACCCAGCTGGACTACGCCCGCGCAGGCGTCATTACCAAGGAAATGGAATACGTTGCTATCCGCGAAAACCAGCGCATCGACGAACTGGTGGCTGCAGGCAAGCTGAAGGCAAACGGCAAGCCCATTACCGCAGAATTCGTCCGTGACGAAATCGCAGCTGGCCGCGCCATCCTTCCGGGTAACATCAACCATCCGGAATGTGAACCTATGATCATCGGCACCAACTTCTTGGTGAAGATCAACAGCAACATCGGTAACTCCGCCATAACCTCTTCCATCGAAGAAGAAGTGGAAAAGATGGTGTGGTCCGTGCGTTGGGGCGCCGACACCGTCATGGACCTTTCCACCGGTAAGCACATTCACGAAACCCGCGAATGGATCATCCGCAACAGCCCCGTACCTATTGGAACAGTGCCTATTTATCAGGCTCTTGAAAAGGTCAACGGCAAGGCCGAGGAGCTGACCTGGGAACTTTACCGCGATACCTTGATTGAACAGGCCGAACAGGGCGTGGACTACTTCACTATTCATGCTGGACTTTTGCTGGAACACATTCCCATGTGCGCCAAGCGTACCACCGGCATCGTTAGCCGCGGCGGTTCTATTCTTGCCCTGTGGCAGATGCGTCATCACCAGCAGAACTTCCTGTACACTCACTTCCGTGAAATCTGCGAAATCCTGGCTCAGTACGACGTTGCTGTCTCCCTGGGTGATGGACTTCGTCCGGGCTCCTTGGCTGACGCCAATGACGAAGCCCAGTTCGGTGAACTGGATACTTTGGGCGAACTGACCAAGATTGCCTGGGAATACGGTGTGCAGGTGATTATCGAAGGCCCGGGTCACGTGCCTATGCAGAAAATCCAGGACAACATGGCCCGCCAGCTGGAAAAGTGCCACGGCGCACCCTTCTACACTCTTGGACCTCTCACCACCGATATTGCACCCGGCTACGACCACATTACTTCAGCCATCGGTGCAGCACAGATCGGCTGGTACGGTACCGCCATGCTTTGCTACGTAACTCCCAAGGAACATCTGGGCCTGCCTAACCGCGACGACGTTCGTGCAGGCGTTGTTACCTACAAGCTTGCCGCCCACGCCGCAGACATCGCCAAGGGCCACTTTGCAGCCCAGTTCCGCGATGACGCCCTGAGTCGTGCTCGCTTTGACTTCCGCTGGAACGACCAGTTCGCCCTTTCCCTGGATCCTGAAAAGGCCATGGAATTCCACGACGAAACCCTCCCCGGAAACCAGGCCAAGTCCAGCCATTTCTGCTCCATGTGCGGTCCCAACTTCTGCAGCATGCGCATTACAAAGGCTATCCGCAACTTTGTGGATACCGGCGACATCGGCGACGTGTAAACGCTGCAAGATGGTTGCTATGAAGTCATGCTGACGAATGTCAGCATCGGCTGTGCTGGTATCTTTCGTGAACAAAATACTCACAATTTGTGATTGCGGCTGGCATTTTAAAGTTATATATTACCTCGTAGGTTTAACCTGCGAGGTTTTATGATTTTAGACGAAACTTTTAAATTGGCAAATGGCGCCCGTATTCCGAAAATTGCCCTAGGCACTTGGCAGACCCCCGATGACGTGGCCGCGTCTGCCGTAGTGGCAGCCATTGACGCAGGTTACAAGCATATCGATACTGCTGCTGTTTACGGTAACGAACGTGGGGTAGGCGAGGGTCTCGCCGCCGCTCTCAAGAAAACGGGCATCCACCGCGAAAGCATTTTCCTTACTTCCAAGATTCCCGCAGAAGTCAAGAGCTACAAGGGTGCCGAACAGAGCATTCAGGATAGTTTTGAACGCCTGGCCACACCCCATATTGACATGATGCTTATTCACTGGCCCAAGCCCTGGATAGAGATGAAGGATCCTAACGCACCCACCTACTATGCAGAAAATCTGCAGGTGTGGAAAGCCATGGAAGAAGCTAACGAATGTGGTAAGATTCGTTGCCTGGGTGTTTCCAATTTCAGCATTGACGATATCAAGAACATTCAGGACAATTGTAACGTTCAGCCGGTGGTAAACCAGATCCGAGTTCACATCGGTCACGTTCCTCTTGAGTTGATTGAATTCTGCCGTATCAACAACATCCGCGTGGAGGCTTATTCTCCCAATGCCACGGGTCGCCTGTCTCAAGTGCCTGCGATTTGTGAAATGGCCAAGAAATACAACGTCTCTGTTCCGCAGTTGGCAAACCGCTTCTGCCTCCAGCTGAATCTGGTCACTCTTCCCAAGTCCACTCACGCTGAACGCATTATCGAAAATGGCAAGCTTGATTTTGAAATCAGCGCCGACGATATGGAACAGCTGTTGCAGATGCCGGAGATTTAGTTTTACTACATTGTAAAACATGAAGTTTTCTCGCAAAGTTTTATTGCCGGTGGTGGCTGCACTTTCTATAGTGCTGCCTTCCTCCGTATTTGCCGACGTGAATCTTCCTGTCCATAGGGAAGTTTTGCCTAATGGCTTGACCGTTCTTTTGCACCCTAATAACCAGGCGCCTACTGTAAGCTGCCGCCTGTTCTATGTGACTGGTTCCGTTCACGAGGTTCCGGGCAAGTCCGGTCTTGCTCACCTTCTGGAACATGAACTGTTCAAGGGTACCAAGAAAGTGGGTATTCAGGATAGTGTGGCAGACGTTCGTTTTATGGCCTTGCAGGACAGCTTGCAGGCTCTGATTCGCCCTGCAAAGATTGCCGGCGATACCGCTACCGTCAAGAAACTTACCGCAGAGCACGACTCCATCGTCAATGAACATCGCAAGATCTTTGTGAAGGACGAACTGTGGGGAGCCTACCAGGCTGCTGGTGGTACTGGCCTCAATGCCTTTACTACAGACCTCATGACTGCATACATCGTAACTCTTCCCAAAAACAAGATCGAATTGTTCATGTGGTTGGAAGCGGACCGTATGCAAAACGCCGTACTTCGTGAATTCTACTCCGAACGTGACGTAGTCCGCGAAGAACGCCGCATGCGTTATGACGACAAGCCTACTGGCCGTTATTACGAAACCTTGAACTCCATGATTTACGAGGCGTTCCCCTATCGTGTGCCTACCATCGGCTGGCCCAGTGATATTGCCAACCTGACTCGTGAAATGGCTGACGAACATTACCGCAAGTACTACAAGCCCCGTAACGCCATTCTCGTTTTGGCAGGCGACCTGGATACAACCTCCACCATGGAGATGATAAAGAAGTACTTTGCCGATATTCCTGCGGGGGAAGCTTTCCCCCCGTTAACCATCCGCGATCCGGAACAGGCCGGCGAAAAGCGCCTGACCGTAAAACGTCCTGACGCACCTAACATGTACAACCTGGTGTTCAAGACTCCAGAAGTAGGCGATGATATTCTTTACGCTCTGGATATTGCGGAAGGCGTACTGAACGGTCGTACGGGCAAACTGTACAAGCGTCTGGTTGAAGAAGAAAAACTGGCGGTTGGTGTCAGTGCCGGCAATAGCCCCAACAAGTATGTTTCCGAATTTAGCGTCCGAGTGAACATGCGACCCGATGCAGACCCCGCCAAGGTGGAAGCCATTGTCTGGGAAGAACTGGAAAAGCTGAAGACGGAACCCGTCAGCGAACGAGAATTCCAGAAGGTGAAAAATCACGCTTATGCAGGTCTCGTCCGTAGCCTTACGGATATGGAAAATGTGGCTACCATGCTTGCCTGGTACGAAATGTATGGCGACTACAAGATTTTCCTCCAGTGGGCGGACCACCTGAATAAGGTTTCTGTTGCAGACGTTCAAGCAGCAGCTCAAAAGACTTTTGTCCGGGAAAAATCTGTAGCAGGATTCCTGCTGAAGGAAAAGAAATAATGATTCAGGAAATGTTGCAGTACAATAAGGAATTCGTGGCAAGCAAAGGCTACGAAAAATTCACTACTAGCAAATACCCCGATAAGAAAATTGCCATCGTCACCTGTATGGATACTCGCCTGGTGGAACTTCTGCCGGCAGCCCTTGGCATCAAGAATGGTGACGTGAAGATGATCAAGAACGCTGGCGGCACCATTACCAATCCCTTTGATAGTACGGTGCGTAGCCTTCTCGTTGCCATCTACGAATTAGGCGTCAACGAAATCATGGTCATCGGTCATACCGGCTGCGGCGTGCAGGGCATGGACGCCCAGGAAATGCTTCACCTGATGAAAGAACGTGGTGTGGACGAGGAACACATTAGTCTCATGCGTCATTGCGGTATTGACCTGGATTCCTGGCTTCACGGATTTGAAGACACAGAAGCTGCTGTCCTTGAAACGGTGGATTTGGTGAAGAACCATCCCTTGGTTCCCAAGGATATTGTAGTTCGTGGCTATATCATGGATTCCGAGACTGGCGCGCTAAAGTCTCTATAGCAAAATCTCTATAATAATCTACTTAAGCAAGTTGCTGATTTGCTGGTCAATGTCCTGAGCTCTTTTGGAGTCTTCGTCGTAGACGGCGCAGACTTTCTGGCAGCTTAGTTCTAACAGTTTACGTGCCACGTTGGAATCCTGATGACGCAGTTCTCGCAGGGCCATGTCTATGCGTAGAATATCCGCGGTCTCCGGATAGGCCTTCATAAACTCAAAGAACTTGATCATCTGACGGTCGTATTCCATGTCGCTTTCCATGGCGAGCAAAAAAGGGATCACGCGGACGTTCAGGAGCTTGGACAAGTCCCCCACGAAATTATTCAGGGTAATTCCTTCCGGGAACAGTTCATCGGAATTCTTTTGCAAGTCATCCGTATCCACGAAATCTCCGGCTTCGATCTGGGCCAGGGCTTCGTTGAGGAAATCCATTTCCTTGCGCTTGGCTTGTTCGCGATAAACCGCCTGGTAATAAATGGGCAAGGTGGTCAGGCAATAGTGGGCCTGGCCTGCACCGATAAACTCACCGATGTAGTAAATGTCGGCATCTTCAGAAAGAATCTGTTCCTCGTTCTCGAAACTTCCGATTCGGGCAGGAATAGGAATCACTTCCATACTGGAAAGTTCGTGGAGTCGTTCGCGCATCTTGTCCACGTCCACATTCTCGGGAATGTCGATACCTTCGGACTCCATATGCTGGAGCATGTTGTCGAACTTTTCGTCCATGGCCTCGGTAATGGCCTTGCGCTGAGACTTGGTAGGAATGGCCTGACGGAAATCCCCTTCCAGGGCCAGTAAGCCATTCTTGATCATGTCGTCAAAGGGCGAACCACCCACATCGCCGTCGGGATTGGGTAAAATACGGGCGTATGCGATCATGCGACCGCACAGATTATTGTCATTGCCTTTCTTTTGCTCGATGCCTAACATACGGAGCAAAATATACAAATTACTGAATTCGAATGACCTTCTGCAGACGATATCCGGTGGCGCTAATCTTTATGAGATAGGAACCCGCAGGAATACCAAGTCCTGTTTTTGAAAGTTCATTAAGATTGGAAACGTTCATGTTACGAAGGAACTTTCCCTGAACACTGAACAGCTGGACCTTTACGTTACCGCAAATCAAGTTCTGCTGGAGATTCCCATTTAGACTGAGGGTCGGATCGTCCAGCGTGGTGTCGGCAGGAACTTCCACTTTTTTCGGGGTCAGAATAATCTGGTCCAGATTGGGACCGTCGTTACTTCCCACAACTGCAAACTGGATATGGCTGATTCCCTTGGGCAGGGTGATTTCAGTTTCCTTGGAGAGGTAAGTGGTCCAGGCTCCTGTTTTTTCGAAAGTCAAGGTCTCTGAGCTAGCCGAAGCGCCGGACTCGACGACCTTTATGATTAAGTCGCGATCCTGGGAACTTCCGTTGGCGTAGAACATTCCCATCTTGTAGGTACCGGCGGCGTCTACATCAACGGGAATGTTCACGTAGGAATTACCCGCACCAAAGTTCACGTAACCGGAACCCTTGAAGCCTGCGTTGGTACTTTCGTAAACCGCATTCTCGATGGAGCCGTCTTCGGCCTGGAATACGCCAGTACCTGCTCCCGTGAAGGATGCGGTAAGCTGGATGTCTCTTGTGGCCTTGATTTCAATTGTGGTGCTGGAAGCATCGATAGTTGTTGCACTAGCTCCTGACCAGCCTGCAAATTTCCAGCCGCCGTTAGCCTTGGCGGTAAAGGTTACCGTCTTACCTTCGGCGACTTTGTTCCCGGAAAGGCTGCTCTGTATGGTGCCGCCAACACCGCTTTCAAGCTTTACATTAAAGTAGGTGGAATTGTCTTCTACCGTGGTGATTTCGTTGGAGTAAGAACCCAAACCGCCCATGGAGTTTGCCGCACGGACGGTAACCTTGGAACCTGCGGCAATACCCTGGACAGGGAAACTGTTGGTTGCTGTACTACCCTTATATTGGCCGTTGACAAACACCACCCAGCAAAGGGCGTTTTCGTCGTCTGCCCAGGTGATGTCTGCCCCATCCTGAGAAATCTTGGGAGCAGCCACTTGTACGGTTAATTTGTTTGGAGCCCAACCATCGGAACCTCCCATGACATTTGCCAAGGTATACTTGGCTGCGTCGGATGCATTCCATACGGTTTTTAGGGTCGTTGCAGTGGAGGCGTCCTTGCCGCCGTTGAAGTAAGTTCTGCGTCGGCTCACATCCACTGCTCCGCCGTTGCCGTTCTTGCTGTTGTATTCGCCAAAGACGACAGGTGCGGAATTCATGTCCGGTCCCCAGCCTTCTGCAGTGGGCTGGGCGTACATGGTGGTGTTTAAAAATGCGGTCTTGGCATGTCCCCAGGAACGTCCCAGGTAGAACGTTCCGTTGACGTTGTTTCCGCTGGCGTTCAGTTTGGTATTGTTGAATACGTAACCATAGTTACCTGGATTTTGAGAAGCGGTAATGTAGCCACCGTTTTTCTTCACGACTAGGTTGGTGCCTTCGAAGAATACGTCGCCGCCACCACAGATAAAGTCCACCGTACCTTGAATTTCGCCACCTTCCCAATAGGATCGTCCGCCTTTGGTGTAGTAGGTGTCCTGACCGCTGACCAGCTTGACATTTTTGAAGATGTACTTGTCGCCACTGTTCTGCTGGATGGTGACCTGTCGGCAGGCGCTGGCCCCGCAGTAGGTGCTTTTATTCTGGATGGTCAGATCCTGCATGTACATGCCGTTGTTTCCAGAAAAATAAAGCGTTGCTGTGTGGCCGATACTTTCGGTGTCCGTCTTGTTGGCAATAATCGCCTTGTCGCGGGTTTGCCCAATCAGGGAAACGAAGGACTGGGTAAAGGTAGTCTTGCCGTGTCTATCAGCGGTAACTTTCGTCAGGTCATATTCTCCATCGGGAAAGAAAATAATGAAACGGTTATTCTCGCTGGGCTTTGCTGCAGACGCTGCCGCAATTGCAGCCTTGAAGTCACCGTCGACGCCAACCACAAAGTCAATCTTTTTCTTTGTGATGCCAAATGCGTCGGTAACAAAACCAGCTGCCAAAAAGGAGAGTATGAGTAAACGAGTCTTGTTCATTATTTTCTTCCGTTGACGTGGACTGCGCCTTTCTTGTTGCTCAAATTGTAGAAGACCCCGGCACCCTTACCGTAGTTGCCGGCGAATGCCTTGCGGGTAGATACTTTACCAAATTCAGTTACTTTTCGAATGGACAAGGACAGTTCAGTAATCTTGACCTTGCCTACTTTCAGGTTGTCTGCCATCCATCCGATAACATCGATGTTTGCCATGCCGTCTTTTTCGAGGCTGGTGAATGTCAATTCGGTATAGCCGGCAGAAAGTTCAACATCAAAGGCGGCGGTTTTATAAGTGGTCCATCCGCCGGTACTTTCCATGCTGCCCTTTTCCAATAAGGTTACTGCTGTAGTACCTTCTGCAATGACGGTGTCCTTTTCGGCAGTCTTTGCGGAGATGCTGAATCCGCGGGCAGAACTTCCGCCGTTTGCATAGCGGACGTACAGGGTGTACTTGCCAGCTTCTGTAGCAGTGACGCCGTAGGTCACGTAACTACCAATTGCGTTATCCACGTTGGCGTAACCTTCTCCCACGAAACCTGTGTTTGTTGATTCCTTGACGCCCTTGATATCGACGAAGTTGACGCCATCGATGACCGTCTTGCAGGTGTCGCTACCGCACATTGCTGCCGGCGGCGGCGGGGGAGGAGGCGGTACGTAATCGTCGCTCATTTTTTCAAGGGCCGTCAGATAAGCAGCCTCGGTACTGAGCAGCGCTGTGCCGTATTCGCCTGCCCACTGGTAACCGGTGCGACGTTCCTCGGAAATCTTGGTAAAGTCCTGTGTCTTGGTGCTTACGCCATCGCGGTCACAGAAGAAATAGTTGTCGTTGTTCACTTCGTAAAAGCGGTACCATAGAACGCTGCCGTCTTTTTTGTCAAATGTTCCTGCTTTCTTGTTGAAGTAAAGGCCTGTGACCTTCGTTTTTTTGTACCAGTTGATGGCGCTCTTGACTGCCAGCTGGATTTCAGGAGTTTGGTTAGGCCAGTTCATCAGAAACCAGACCACACCTGCGGATTCGCTACCGGACTTGCTTTCCAGTTCGTAGGCGCGGGCCGGACGAGGTGCGTAATTGGCGGTATCGTGCTGGGCGCACCACACGGTGGGAACACCGTTGTTAATAATCTGAGCCTTCAGCAAATAGTTGATGGCCTTGTCCATGGCGCCACTCATTTTTGCGCGGGTGGCGTCGTCGATGATGTCGCTGTCAAAAGGAGCGGTCTTGTTGGCAATATCCATCATGGTCACCATGGCGCGGACCATGGCATTATCATTCAGCGTAATATGATCGCTGTAGTTCCCGCGCTTGGGCCAAACCTGGGGCAGGCCGCCGGTGGAACGCTGCATAGTCAAAAGGAAATTGACCGCCTTGTTAAAGCTAGTCTTGAATGCTGCCTTGTAGGTGCCGTTGGTGGTTTCCTTGTAACGCACAGCCAACAGTCGCATTTCCTGCACGGTGGCGTCGTTGTCAATGGTGGCCAGGTCGCCGCCATCCTTTGCTCGCCACTCAGATTTTTGCCCGCCGCCATAAGCATTAACGTACTTGCTGGCCATGGCCTTATAAAAACCACCATTGCTAATCTGCCAGGTGGTCATATTGTAGGCGTATTGGTCGATGTCAATCTTTGCGCTGTCTGCGGACTTGGTCAGTTCCGAGTAGCCTCGATAACTATTGATTTTTGAAACTGCAGTGGAAGGCGGCTCGTAAGTTGCTCCAAATGCACAAGTGATCGCACTTGCACCTGCCAAAGCTAACCAAACATTCTTCTTCATACACACTTCCCTTAAGCCATGCCGTAATGTCACCCTGAACCATGTCATGCTGACGAAGGTCAGCATCAGCTTGCTTTCGATATATAATCTATACGTTTTTCGTAAAAACGAGCCTTTACATTCTGCGGAAAAGTTGTCTAGGGACAACATCTCCACAAATCTAAAATTATACCTGAAATTCACATTTTTTCGCTTGAATAGTCTGTTTTTCTTGTCAATTTGTCCATACAAAGAACGCCACCACAAGATTATGTGTTGTGGTGGCTAAATTCTCCAGAATTTTTTAGTTATTCTAGAACTAATTTTTTGCAGTGTCTTGAGCAGAGCCGTTGATTATTTCCTGAACTTCTTCGCGACTGACCTCGCCAGAGGTCGTGGTGGCAAGAATTCCCTTTTCTGCTCTATAGTAAACCTTGGTTGTGGAATCTATGGTGCTTGCAGGGATTGTGAAAGTCTCGCCACGTTTCTTGTTGTACGCGTCAGTAGTCCAGCTAGGTGCACTTGCGAATAGGAGGGATTTTCCGCTCTTTTCGGAGAGAAGAACAGTGCTCGTTTTCAAGTCTGTGGAGGTGATGACCATAATCTGCCTGTGGATTCCGTCCCACATCAAGCCTGTACGGATTACATCGTCTACTTCATTAGTAAATTGAGTGTGGGTGAGGGTAGAGTCTGTCTCTGGAAAAGCGTCTTCCTGAAGATGCTCGCTAATCCCTCCCTTGAAAGCGAGTATCGCTTCGCCTCCGCTAATGGCTCTGCTGTTATAGTCGAAATTATCTGGCAAATAGTAAATAAGAAGGTATCTATTGTCGTTCTTGAATAACCCGTCAAAGTAGAGAGTGACGTTTTCGCCCTCCTTGGAGGCAGGATTCATCGTGGCAAAGAAGATGGTGTATTTCTTGATGTCGAACTCTTCCGGTCCAAAGGTATCTTCAAGTTTTTCCACGTTTGTCTTGCCAAAATTGGTATCAGCAAGGATTTCCTGAACTACTACGCTATCAGCTTCTTCCTTATAGGTTACAGAGGAACTGGGCGTATTGGATTCACTGGGGGTTTTGGAACTGCTCGAATTTTTTACGGTTCCTGAGGAACTTGAAGTCTTGGAACTGCCTGAACTTTTTTCATTTGCGGAAGAACTGGACACAAGACTGATGTCGTCATCGTCTTCGTCGTCTTCAATAAGAGGTTTTGTTGCAGTGCTACAGCCTGTCCAAATCAAGGCGGATAAACAAATTATTGTAAAAGTAAGACTTGTAGGACGAATCATAATGTAAAAACCTCCTTTTTTTGGAGGCATCATCAACATGTGTGGAAGCATTTAGGCAGCCTTGCTAGATGATTCTCTCGATTCCGATTCCCATTCGTAGGCTATCTTTACATCTACA
>NZ_QGDU01000052.1 GCF_003149045.1 Fibrobacter sp. UWR4
CGGCCATTTCGTTCATCGGTAAACTGTTTATAGGCATCCGCCCCCACTTTACTTGCAGCCGCGTGCGTTTTTGAATGATCAAAGGGCACATATTCACTACTGCTGGAAATCTTCACAGAACTGGAGGAAGACTTAGCACTGGAACTAGAAGCAACAGAAGAACTGCTCTTAGCAGTGCTAGAAGAGGACTTTGCGCTAGAGCTAGAGGCAACAGAGGAGCTGCTCTTAGCCGAGCTACTGGATCCTTCGCTTGATGAGCTCAGGATGACGCTGGAAGAAACCTTCACGCTGCTAGAGGATTCCTTAACAGAGCTGGAGCTGCTCCTGGCTTCGCTGGAGGAAGAAGATTCGTCCTTCTTGACGATCCAGCCCCACTTGTTCAGTTCGGCGTCGTGGATGCAGACCAGCTCCACGTTGCTGTCGTAATTGTAAGAAAGCTTGCCTTCGCGGTTTTCGTCACACTTGCAGCTCAAGGCATCAGCCAAGGTGTAAATATCGCAGACGTATTTGCTCTGCGAGCTGGAGGATTCCTTAGCAGAGCTGGAAGATTCCTTATCGCTAGAGGAGCCATTCTTGGTGCTAGAGGAGGATTTTTCCTCGTCAGCAACGCTGCTAGAGGAATCGTCGTCCCTAGCGCTGGAGCCGTTATCGCCACCGCAGGCCACGAACATGACTGCTGCGATAGACAACATCGCTAGATTCTTGAATATATTCATATGTTCTCCTAATTTATTCCCTTTTTTCAAAAAAAATATAGTCAAAAACGCAGATTGTCATAATCTGACTTTTGCAATTTGTATATTTATCCCAGCCGGAAACGCCGGTTTTTATTACATCCCCCGACAGGGGCCCGCGAGTTTCCTCGCATCATGGGAAATGCGTTCCTCGGAGTTTCCGATGGAAAATCAACTTGAAAAAACGCCCGAAAAGGGTGAAATCATCGCCTACCACACCGATGGCGAGTTGCATCTTGATGTCCGTCTCGAAAACGAAACCGTCTGGCTGACGCAGGTTCAAATTGCAGAGCTATTTGGCACAAAACGACCCGCAATTACAAAACACTTAAAAAACATCTACGCATCTCAGGAACTAGATGAACATAGCACATGTTCCGTTTTGGAACATATGGGTAATGCAAGCCAACAGGTTTACGAAACGAAATACTACAATCTTGATGCGATATTATCCGTTGGATATAGGGTAAATAGCAAAAATGCAACCCTTTTTCGTCGCTGGGCAAACCAAGTCCTTAAGGACCACCTTCTCAAAGGCTACAGCATCAACCAGCGTTTGATGCTTTCCGAGCAACGCATTGACCAGCAGCTAGTCAATCACGAGAACCATCTACAATCTCATGACAATCGGCTTGATGCTCTCGAAAAGCAAGTAGATTTCTTTGTCAAGCTAAACACGCCTCCCACAGAAGGCGCAATTCCTGCGAAATCCTGGTGGAGCGGCTACGAATTCGCAGCCCAGCTCGTCCGTTCAGCAAAACAAGAAATCATTATCATCGATCCCTATGCAGACGACAGGACTCTACGACTCCTGGCAAAAAAGTCTGCAGGAGTAAAGGGATTTGTCTATTCTGCACGAGTCACCCGCACAATGAAAGAAGAAGAGAATCTATTAAACCGTCAAAACCCCACCGTACAGGTCCTGAATATTCGTGATGTACACGACCGTTTTATCATCGTAGATGAAACAGTCTATCATGTAGGTGCGTCCATCAACGACTTGGGCAAGCAACTGACGGCTTTTTCTGTTTTAGAGTTTTTGACGAAAGAACAATTATTGGAGATGATAAAATAGACTTGAGAAGCCCCACCCCCAACGCGTTTTTATTTCTTCAAATTCTTCTTCGCCATTACACGCAGTTCCACCATTTGCCTGCGCCAGACATCGGCGTCGATGGCGGGGAAACCTGCTACGGTGCGGCCTGCGGGAACGCTCTTGGTGACGCCGGCTTTTGCGGTGACGATGGCGCCGCGGCCAATGGTGAGGTGACCTGCTGCCTTTGCGCCGCCTGCGATGTTCACGTCATCTTCCACGACGGTGGTGCCGCCTAGAGCGGTTTGTGCGGCCATGTAAATGTTATTGCCCAGAACGCAGTTGTGGCCGATCTGGACCATGGCATCAAAGTGGCTGTCGTTCCCGATGGTGGTGGGAGAAATAAAACCTGCGGCCACCACGGTATTTGCGCCGAAGCTGCAGTTATTGCCGATACGGACTCCGGCCAAGTGAGGAACCATGCGGCGCTTGCCCTGGAATTCGTAAAAACCGAAACCGCGGCTACCTACCACAACTCCCGCCTGAAAAATGCAGTTTTCCCCGATGACCACATTGGGGTATACGACCACGTTGGCTTCCAGACGGCAGTGGGCACCAATGACAGCGCCGGGCATTACTACACAGCCTGGGCCTATTTCTGCGGAAGGGTCAATCTGCGCAACAGGTGCGCCCGAGGCGTCCCGGGGCATATCCACCAGACGGGAGCCGTACTTTTCCAGAAAGCAGACCATGGCGTGATATGGATTTTCCACAGGAACCAGGCAGCGAACCTTGGGGAAAATCCTGCGGAGGTCAGATGCAGAACCATCCTGCGACGCGATACCCTGAGGAACAAACAGCACGCCAGCCTGACATTTTTCCAAATCCAAGACGGAAAACCCAGCTGCGCCAGTAATACTTTTAGCATTGCCTGTCCAAAAGCTAATATCCGTGGGGCACGCCTTTTCCAGCGAGGCAAAGCCGCGGATTTCCACCCCCTCAATAATTACCGGATTCATTACTTACCCAGGGCCAAAATCTGAATATTGCAGGCATATTCAATATTCACCTGCCTGGATATCTTGCCGCTCAGGTCTTCCCCATCCAGCTGCAGGAATTCATCTTCTGCAAATTCAAAACGGATGGATTTAGCCTTACGGGACTTGAGGAAATACTTCTTCAGGAAACCGCCCAACACAGGAATGGTGCCAAAGCCTATTCCAATGAGGAACTGCACAATGTTGCAGACACACACGATTTCCAGCAGGCCATCCGCCATGTCTGACTTGTAGAAGGGATTGGATCCGCCGGCAAAGCTGGGAATGTTCCCGACAATGACGGTCCTATATCCGGAAATATCCCTATGGCGGTTGCTACCATCGGCAGCCACATAGTGCAACCTGGCGGGTTTCAGCTTATAAAGTCGATCCGCAAAGAAACTCTTGACGTAATGCACTCGGTTCGCAAAGACGGAGCTGGAGTTGAACGCTCCCTCGGAACGGTCCTTATTGAAATCGTGGGCAATGCGGGCATCAATACCGCCGGAGAAATAGTTGGCAAATGCGATCTTTCCATTCACTTTCCAGATATCAAAGGGTCGGGACTGAGCCAACAGAAGACGACGCACCAGGAACAGCAGACCCTTATCCACATAGGGCTTGTAAAGATTGAGCACTCGGGCCAAATCGTTGCCCGTCCCCAGGGGAATCAGGCCTATCTTTACCGTCTTGGCGTATTCGGAGTTGATCATCACGGAAAGCACGGAGGAGACAGTTCCGTCACCGCCCACCGCGATCAAGGTTTCCGTAGAGGACAGGGCGTCCATGATCTGCTTTTCCATTTCATCCCGCTTGGTGAACGACGCCATCCACTGGTCCGTGGAAAAACCCATGGACTCCATGATTTCGGGAAGGTACTGGTGAATCACCTTACCTTGGCCACCGCCGCTAATAGGATTTATGAGAAAGACGAACTTATACACGACTAATACTGGTCCCTACGAAGCTCTTCCTTGATCGTTACGTAATGTTCAATACCTTCATGAAATTTACGAATTTCTTCCTCGGTAAGTTGACGTGAAACCCGTGCAGGAGTCCCCACAATGAGGCTTCCCTCGGGATATTCCTTACCCTGGGGCACCAAGGCACCGGCAGCAACCACGGAATTCTTGCGAATTCGGGCTCCATCCATGACAATTGCACCCATGCCGATTAAGACATTGTCTTCGATATCGCAGGCATGGAGGATTGCATTATGGCCCACAGTCACTTCATCCCCTACATGGACTCCCAGGTCTGTAGAAAGATGGATAGAGACATTGTCCTGGATGTTGGTGCGCTTGCCAATACGGATTTCGGCCAAGTCAGCACGGATGACCGCATTGTAGAAAACGGAGGAGTCATCCCCGATCTGGACGTCCCCAATGAGGCGGGCCCCTTCGGCAAGGAACACTCGTTCACCAAGGATGGGCTTCTTGCCCTTGTATTCGATAATGCTAGACATTTTACTTCAAGGTTCCGTAATGAGCCACCATTTCGGGGGTAATGGCCTTGGGGCGGCCACGATTCAAATCCACCAGAACCCACTGGGTCTCGGATTCAAAAATCACCTTGCCGTCACTGACACGTTCAAACTTGCACTTACGCTTGCTGACCACGGTACTAAAGGAATCCACCCAAGTGGTACCTTTGATTTCATCCCCCAGGAAAGCCTGGTTTTTATAGACGACGTGCTGTTCGTGAATCATCCAGCCGCAGTTCATTTCACGCATGAGGGCGGTACCGCCGCACTGTTCGGAATGATCCTTGGAAATATCCTGAATCCACTGGACGGACCAGACATTGTTGAAATGATGATTGTCGTCGATCATTTCGGGAGTCACCTTGAATGTATCGGTATAAACCAAAGGTTCCCAAGTCTTATTCTCTTCAGCCATCATAAACCTCGCCTATTCCAGGGATTTTACAAGTGTAGGTATTGCTGTTTCAAATTTAACACCATACCAGTGCTTTTCCGCATCATCCACCGTATTTTCGATGGCCTTCAGGGTAAAATCGGCAGCAATTTTGACCGCATCCATGATGGATTTCCCCCTCATGAGGGAGCCTGTAATGGCGGAAGCGTAAATATCCCCGGTTCCGTGGCACCACATGGACACTTTCTTGTGTTCGTAGTGCTTTAATTCGCCCTTTTCATAAACGGCGATGCCGGTAAAGCCCTCACGGAATCCGATACCGGTCATGATGACGCACCTTGTGCCTAGGTCACACAGGCGCTTGCATAATTCTTCAATATATGCCCGGTCATATTCCTCGGTATACTTTATACCGGTCAGGTAGCTTGCCTCGGAAATATTGGGCAAAAGTACGTCCGCTTCGGCACAGAGTCGCTTCATGGCCTCCACAAACTTCATGTCAAAACCCGCATAAAGCTTTCCCGCGTCCGCAAGGACCGGGTCCACGATGCGTAGAGCACCATCGTTAC
Source organism: Fibrobacter sp. UWR4 (assembly GCF_003149045.1). Classification (NCBI taxonomy): domain Bacteria; kingdom Pseudomonadati; phylum Fibrobacterota; class Fibrobacteria; order Fibrobacterales; family Fibrobacteraceae; genus Fibrobacter; species Fibrobacter sp. UWR4. The sequence goes on from NZ_QGDU01000052.1 coordinate 5,251, forward strand.
CGGTGGTCCTCATGATATCGCGGACAATATCCACCTGGCGTACACTTCCCAGGTACCCCGTGTAGAAGGCGTCGAACTTGATCCCTTCCCTCACCCAGTGATCTCGGATGGGCAGCATGTCGTCGGTAAGGTCCCTAAAAGTGTACCCTCTGAAACGGCCCGTATGGGTGGAAAGCACCGCAGAAGGGAGCACGGCACATTCAATACCGCAGGCAGAAACAATAGGCAAGGCCACCGTAGAGGAACACTGGCCAAAACAGGAAATATCCTGAATCGTAAGGATTCGCTTATACATGACTTAAAATGTAGTAATAAATAGGATTATCGCCCGAGTTCCATTTATTTCAAATAATTCTGTAAAAATCTCGTTGCAAAAACAAGTTTATGTTATATTTGCATAAGAAAAATATGGAGTATTGTATGGATTGGAATCAATTTACCAGCTTAACTTCAGACGACATGCAGGCTATCTGGAATTTTTCCACCAAGGATCCTTTTTCGATCCTGGGTATTCACCCGCTGAACACGGACAAGGGCGTAAAGACCGTCATCCGTACCTATCAGCCTCAGGCAAGCTTTATCCGCGGCGAATCCTGCGATGGTGAATTTGAATTTGACTTCGTAAAGATCGGGGATACAGGCTTTTTCGAGGCCATCCTGGACAAGGAGTACGAACCGTTCTTCTATAACCTGGTTATCCGCCAGGACGACGGTAACGAATACACCCTTACCGATCCCTACGCATTCCTGCCGGTACTTTCCGACTTTGACCGTCACCTGATCGCATCCGGCACCCATTACGAACTTTACCGCAAGCTGGGCGCAAACCTGGTAGAACACCAGGGCTTCAAGGGCATCCACTTCGCCGTCTGGGCTCCCAACGCACAGGCTGTATCTGTCATCGGTAGTTTCAACTCCTGGGATGGTCGCCGCCACCAGATGCGCATGCTGGGCGGTTCCGGCATTTGGGAAATCTTTATCCCGAACCTGGGCGAAGGCGAACTTTATCGTTTCGAAATCCATGGCGCCGATGGCAACCTCCACGTAAAGGTGGACCCGCTGGCAAAGCTTTCCGAAGTCCGTCCGGCAACCGCTTCCATTACCACCCACCTGGATGGTTACGAATGGGGCGATGACCTGTACATGTACACCCATTACGCCACCAAGGTCTTCGGCAGCCCCATGAACATCTATGAAGTCCATGCAGGCTCCTGGCGTCGCGATCCCGCAGATCCGGACCGTTTCCTGAACTGGGAAGAACTGGCGGACGCCCTCATTCCCTACCTGAAGGAAATGGGCTACACCCACGTGGAATTCTTGCCCCTGGCAGAGCACCCGCTGGACGAATCCTGGGGTTACCAGGTTACCGGTTACTACTCCCCCACCAGCCGTTACGGCACTCCCGACCAGTTCCGTAAGTTCGTGGACCTTTGCCACCAGAACGAAATCGGCGTGATTATCGACTGGGTTCCCGCCCACTTCCCCAAGGACGCCCATGCTCTCGGCCGCTTTGACGGTACCGCCTGCTATGAACACGCAGACCCCCGCCAGGGCGAACACCCCCACTGGGGCACCTACATCTTTAACCTGGGCCGCAACGAAGTCAAGAACTTCCTCATTGCAAATGCAATGTACTGGCTCAAGGAATTCCACTGCGACGGCCTCCGCGTAGACGCCGTTGCAAGTATGCTGTACCTGGACTACGGTAAGGGCCCCGGCGAATGGGTCCCCAACAAGGACGGCGGCAACATCAACTACGACACCCTGGAATTCCTGAAGCACCTGAATTCTGTGATGGGCCGCCTGGCTCCCCACGGCATCCTCATCGCCGAAGAATCCACCAGCTTCCCCAGCATTACCCGTCCTCCTGAACAGGGCGGCCTGGGTTTCCACTATAAGTGGAACATGGGTTGGATGAACGACTTCCTCAGCTACATCCAGCACGAGCCCATCCATCGTAAGTATCACCACAACAGCCTTACCTTCAGCATGGTGTACGCCTACTCCGAAAACTTCATCCAGGTGTTCAGCCACGACGAAGTTGTCCACGGTAAGGGCTCCATGCTTGGGAAGATGCCTGGCGACAACTGGCAGAAGTTTGCAAACCTCCGTTTGACTTACGCCTTCCAGTACGCACACCCGGGCAAGATCCTGAACTTCATGGGCAACGAATTCGGTCAGTTCCGCGAATGGAACGAAAAGCGTTCTTTGGACTGGCACCTGGTCAGCTGGGATAGCCACGGCAAGGTTCTCGCCATGATCAAGGACCTGAACCATGTCTATAAGGAAAACGCACCCTTCTGGGAAATCGACCATTACCATACCGGTTTCGAATGGATCTGGTGCGACGATGCCGACAACTCCATCGTAAGCTTTGTCCGTAAGGATGACCACGGCAACCAGATTCTCTGCGTCTTCAACTTTACCCCGGTTGTACGTCATGACTACCGTCTGGGCGCACCCACCAAGGGCAAGTGGAAGGAAATCTTCAACACCGACGCAGGCATCTACGGCGGCTCCAACGTGGGCAACATGGGAGAAGTCTGGACTCAGGACATCCCCTGGCAGAATCGCGAACAGAGCTTGAACGTACAGGTCCCGCCCCTGGGCGCTGTCTTCTTCAAGCTGGAGAAGTAATTGCAACCGTCATCCTGAGCGATGATTACAGTCGTCATCCTGAGCGCCGCAGGCGCGAAGGATCCAAGCATTTAAAAAGACCTCACGCATGTGAGGTCTCTTTTTTATGAAATAAAAATTCACCTGATCTCAAAAGTTCCGCCGGCGTACTGTAGCACAACGCGGTTTACTTCGATGGACTGCACCACCACATTCCAGATTTCCTGGCCTACGCTGACAACTGCGGATTCGCCACGGAACTTGATGATGGCCACAGGATTGTCGCCGGGCAAAATGGCATCCAAAGTAATGGAGGGCGGTTTAGGAGGAGGCGGAGCCACTGCCACCGGGGCTTCCACAGGGGCGGAGGCAACCTTCACCACACGGGGCTTAGGCGGTGGCAAAATGCTTGTGGGAACCTTGAAGGGATCGCGCATGTCATTTTCCGGCATTTCCTGCGGGTTCAAGCGAGAAAGCAGGCTCTTAAAATCCAGGCGGGTTTCAATATCCAGGGGCGTTTTACCAGACAAATCCTCAAACAATCCAGATTCACTTTGGCCTTTCTGGGAATCCACCTTATCAGACATCTTGAACAGGAATACACCCCAGATCATGAGCGTAACAGTCACCAGGAGAACAAGGAACTTATTCATCGTGACCTGCCTTGCTGAGGACCGACAGATAGACAGAAGCCACACCGGGGCGCATGTCCACATTAACGACCTTGACACTGTAGGTGCTGTTTTCCAAGGTGGTCAAGAATCGCAGGAACTGAGGGAATCCAGAATTCGCCTTGAACCTTACGGGGTATTCCAGATTCTCGCCACGCCTTGCCACCTCGCCGGTTGACAAATCCTGAAGAACAACCTCGTTTTGCTTGGATGCTTCCAGAATAAATGTCAGTATCTTGGAAGAAGACACCGATACATTCACGTAAGAATCCAGTTCCGATGAAATCTTTTTGTAGTTGGCGATTAGCGAATCCGGCGACGTTGTGCCGTTGTCCAAAACCGAAGACTCCCCTATTTCGGAACGGATGGCCACCAATATGCCACTGGCATCCTTCATCCTGGGGAACAAATACACTCCGATGATAGCAACCAGAGCCACGACAGACAAAACGGTAAGCAAGGTGTACTTGTAGCGGGCTAGAAATCCACTCATGGAATCACCTCCGCAGACAAGTCAAATTTCACTACAGGCTTACGCTTGAATGTGGTTTTTTCCGTAGAACGCAAGCGAACATTTATCAATCGTTTTTCATGTTCCAAAGTAGACAGGAATTCAGAAACTTCTTCGGACGTGGCAGAGTACCCCTGCATGGAATGAACGTTTCCGTTTACGGACCAATGGGTTATCCAAGTATCCGTGGGTAAATCCGCGGTAATAAGCGACAAGAAGGAGGAAGAGCGACTGCGATGGCTGAGGAACTTTTCTGTACCAGCCTTGTCGGCTTCCAGCTTTTTCCAAACGCGGTCCAGCTCCCTGCGAGTTTCGATTCTCTTTTCGATGGCAGCCACCTGGGTCTGAGTCTTGGAAACGTACCAGGAAACACCGCCCCAGAAAGCCAGGGTCACCAGCAAGGTGGTTACCAGTACGCCAACGCAAGCCTTGAAAGTCCTACGGAAAAGTGCGGCTTCGCGAATTCGAGCAACGGCCCCATTATCGGGCATCGTAGAAAACACCGGCAAATGATCCGTGCGGAAAAGCCATGCATCTTCAGCCACCACCTTGGCCATATCTTCGGCGCTGGGCGAAAATTCTTCGACGATTACAGACTTCTGGAAGAAACGTTCCTTGACAAAGTCCACAATTTTAACGCAATCCTCGCCTTCAGAAGATCCAAAAGCCTTGCTGAACCAGTAAAATTCACCCTGGTCAAAGTACCAGGCCTTGGTGACCCCATTTTCCGTATTCTTGAACAGCTTAGCCCCAGACAAATCCTGCTGGCGAAGCATTTCAATTTCAAAGAACAAAACAGGCAGGTGGGCCAAAATCTTGAATTCCACCTTTACCACCTCTTCAACCAATTCCTCGAAGGATCGGCGAAGGGCGACCACAGCAAAATCCCCATCGATGGAATTGACGTATTCAAAGTTTTCGCGCTTGAATTCTTCGTCGCCGATTTGGACCATCTTTACCGGAGTTGCATCGTCAACCAAAAGGATGCCATCGGCAGAACCGCCATTGGCCACCTGAAAGCGGCGGCACTCCTCGAAAGTGCCGGAGTAGGACAAATCCACATAGCTATGACCTGCCCCTCGACCGCGAAGCACACGCAAAATCTGAGCGAAGCCACCATTGGCGCAGTCGCGAGCAATAAGTACCCACCAGTACCGACCCGTTGATACACTCAAAGCTGTGCGGAAAGCGTTGGCCACTACTTGCCCTCGGCAGCCTTTTCCGCAGGCTTTTCTACAGACTTTTCTGCAGTCTTCTCGGCGGTCATTTCCTTCACCTTGGCATCGACCTTCTTGTCGTTCACCAAGGGCATCTTGGCGCGGGCGATTTCGTCGGCCACATCTACACTGCCTTCGGAGCCGTAGTAAATATGGGGCGTCACGAAAATCAGCAGCTGGCTCTTGCTGTGAACACGTTCCACATTGCGGAACAACCAGCCAATCACGGGAATGGAACCTAGGAACGGTACCTGCCTATGAACATCGCTGACACTTTCCTTGACCATGCCGCCCAGCACAATGGTTTCGCCATCGCGAAGGCGCACAGAAGACTTGACATAACGCTTGTTCAACGTGGGCGGAACTTCGCTGCTAAAGCTACCTTCCGGTTCAGAAAAATCAGGAACAATTTCGCAGGTAATCTCCCCTTCGCCAGTCACATAGGGAGTCACAGTAATGTTGGAGTTGGCCTCGATCTGTTCGAAACGCTGGGTCGTCTTGGAAGTAACCGCATCGCCCTGGTTGTAATCCACCTCGGAAGCCATCATATAGTACTGGGTCTGACCAATGGTAAGCACTGCGGTTTCGCCATTCAAGGTTGCAATCTGGGAGCGAGCCTTTACATCCAGGATCTTTTCCTGCTCCATGGCATTGATCTTTGTAACAAGATCCTTGGGGATGCTGACAATTTCGCCAAGACCAATACCATTGAATACACGCTGCAGCTGCTTGGAATTCAAAGTCTGGTCAACACTTGGGAACAAGTTCTCGGAGCCAACACTCTTGGCGGCATTACCAAAGAACAAATTCAAACCATGATTATGCCCCTTTTCCAAATCCAAGTCAACCACCAGGACCTCAATCAAAATCTGGGCCACAGGCAAGTCCATCTTTTCTACATACTGGGAAATAGCATCCAGCACATCGTAGCTACCGGCAGCCATCAAGGCATTCTGGGACTTGACCACCTGAATCTGGGTGCCCTTGGTCAATGTAGAAGGCAAAAGCTTGATCACATCTTCGGCCTTGAGATGCTTCAACTTGATCAACAAGGAATTATCGGCAGTTTGCATTTCGTGAGGGCCGATAAAGTACACACCATTACGTTCCCAGAAAGTATAGGCCGTACCGCGGAACAAGTACTTGAGCGTTTCGCGAACCGGAACACCGGACATATGGGCAGTCACCTGGCCATCCAGCTTGCCATAGACCATGGCGTTCAGCTTCGTCTGGGAAAGAATTTCGCTAAGCAAGGAAGCCAAAGGAGCCTCTACCGCCTCGATAGATAAAAGAGAATCGCTAGAGAGGCGGACCTTAAACTTGTTGCTGTTTTCCTTGTTCTTGCCACCAAGATTCCATGTGGACTTTTTGATGGTGACAATTCCCTCTTCGTCGTCATAGCTCAAGTCAGAAGATTCTGCCAAGTGGCGGACCGCACGTTCAAAAGGCATGTTCTGCACAAAAACCGTGACAGACTTGGAATTGCCCTGTTCCAGCAAAATGTTCTTGCCAGAAACTTCCACAATCTTGCGGACCACCTTATCCAGCGGAGCATCTTCCACATCAATGGTCAACAAACCAGAGACGTCACCCGAGACCAGACGTTCTTTGTCATCCCGGACTTGACTTTCTTTGTCACCCCGGACTTGATCCGGGGTCTCCTTTGTCCACTCAACAACGAAACGTTTTTCGGGAGCCTTGGGCGGTTCCGGAGCCTTAACCACCGGCTTTTGCACACGAATGACACCGCCATCCAGCACATATTCGTAGCCGTTCCCCTGCAGAAGAACGCGAAGAGCATCCTTCAAAGGCTGATTATTGAAGTTTACCGTTACAGGTCCCTTAACTTCGGGAGCCAGGAACAAGTTCAGGCCATACTGAACAGCCATGCCCTGGAGCAAGTCGCGAATTTCGGTATTCTTGACATTCAGATTCTTGATGACAACAGAATCTGGAATGGGCAGCGGCTGCGCGGCACCCTGAGACTGCTGTGCAAAAACAGAAACGCAAATAAAGCTAAAAAGGACTACAAAAAGTCTAAAACTAGTCGAGAATTTCAAAATAACCCCCGAAATACTCCCCTATGGAGATTTCGAAGGCAAATTTAGTAAAATCGGGGGAATTTTAAAGTTGTTTTTTTATCACAAAAATATGGTTTGGAACCCTAGTGCAAACAAATTTTTTCATAAAAAGCGCGTTCGCCAAGAAATTTCCTGCGTGTCATAGTATGTAGGGCGAAGCGGCCCTGCGCCATCGCGGGGGCGTTCCCGTCGGGAGAACATTATGGCAACTTTTGAGGAAAAAATTCAAAGGCAAATCGAAATCATTAGGCAACACACGTTCCTGGACCCCACGCGGGATAAGGTTTTCAAGGAAATCTTTTCGAAGGACGTGACTCTAATCCATTTTCTGAACGCGGTCATGCATATGCCCGAGGAGCGGAAGATCGTGAGCATCGAACGCAAGAAGCCCGCATCGACACTGACCTCGGCAATTGACAAGGAGGAGGTCCGTTTCGACGTTCACGCCAAGCTGAACAACAATGAGTTTATTGACCTGGAGATGCAGCGGGCGTCTCACGAGGATTTCGCGGACCGTGTGGAACTTTACGCCGACCAGCTTTCCATTGAATCCAAGATTCATTTCGATAGCCAGCGCACCGAGGCCGAGAAGGAGGACCATCCTTATCTGATGCCCAGCACCTACTGCGTATGGATTTGCAACTTTCCTGTGGATTTTTGTGAAAACTACCGTGAGGAGCTGGGATTGTTCCGTTTTTCCAGTGTGGGGAATCCCGCCGCCTTGCCGGTCTATACGAAAAAGAGGTATATTTTGCTTGACTTGAGCAAGGTGGATGCGAAGGTATTGAACCTGAACACCGCCGAGACGGAATGGCTGGAACTTTTCACCAGGATGGCCTCGGCCAAGGACGCGCCCAAGACGAAGGACCCCGTCATCGCAGACGTATACCGCCGCATGATGGTGAGCGCCATGGAAAAGAACTTTATCACGGAGGTTGCAACAGGTATGGTCACAGAAGCTGAAATCAGCACCCGCATCGGGACCGCCCACCGCGAAGGCCGTGAAGAAGCCTATAGGGAAATGGCAAAGGCTTTCCGAGATAGGGGTGTTGCCATGGATATTATCGTTGATTCAACAGGCCTCACCCCCGAGGAAATCAAGGCTCTGTAACCATAGTCCATTCTTGCAATTTAAAAGGCCGTACCAATGAAGGCGCGGCCCTATTTTTTAGAACGTCATGCAGCGCTCATCCAGCGGAGGAATTCCTGGCAGGATTCGTCACCCAGGCTGTTCATTTTCTTAGTTAATTCCAGGGAATTCCTGAAGGCCACATCACAGCAGTGACGGTAGATTTTTACTTCGTCATTCTTGGCGGCGGCAATATTATTCTTAATCGCATCGGTGCTACGAAGGTAGTTGTGATGGACCTGCTCCATATAATCGATACGCTCCTTGATAGCAAGTTTCTCCAGCTGCTCCACCGGGATTTTTCTTGACACAGCCAGCGCATATTCAATCGCCGTAGTTATCTTCGGAGATGAAGCCCCCGAAATATAGCGGGAGAAAGCCCTCGATAGTTCCGTCACGGTTTCGCGATCCTGATTCGAATTAAATTCCGCAAGAGACCTTACTGCAGTCTTGCAAATCCTATAGGCTCGGGCACGTTCCACATTCCATTCGGAAAAATACCTTGACGCAGGCATCATAACCACTGTTTCCAGTTGCTTCAAGATTTTTCCATAGGCATCAATGGCTCCGGAAACCATGGGATTATCGATTTTTTGCATTTTTTCGAAGATTTTGCGATGCACTTTGACATACGACAGTAAATTATAGTTGCGAAAGCCCTGACTTTCCTTGTAGTCCATATCCTAACTCCTTTTTGAGGTTTTAGCTCAAATTCCTACAATAAACTACAAATCAGTTGCACAAGAAACAAATTCTAGGGGAAAAAAGCGCATTTTCATTTGTAGCACCACCATTTCTTGTGGTGCTTGATACAAAAAAATTTGTAGAACCAAAATCCTAGATGAACAATCCTGCACAAACTTTTGGACAACCTAGATCCTACATGTACGATGCTGCACAAACTTTTGGAAAACATAGATCCTACGTGTACGATGCTGCACAAACTTTTGGAAAACATAGATCCTACGTGTACGATGCTGCACAAACTTTTGGAAAACCTAGATCCTACGTGTACGATGCTGCACAAACTTTTGGAAAACATAGATCCCTATACGTACGATGCTGCACAAACTTTTGGAAAACATAGATCCTACATGTACGATGCTGCACAAACTTTTGGAAAACATAGATCCTACACGTACGATGCTGCACAAACTTTTGGACAAACTAGATCCTACGTGTACGATGCTGCACAAACTTTTGGAAAACATAGATCCTACACGTACGATGCTGCACAAACTTTTGGAAAACCAAAATCCTACATGTACGATGCTGCACCATTATTTGTCGTACCTAGATTTTAAGAGAAGGTTCATTTACAGGTTCCAGAACCGCGAGATGGACGACGAACCTACCCGCGAATACATGCAGTATTTCGCCACAAAGAAATGCGAAGCCAAGAACAAGGAACTTGCCAAGGGCTTCCGCGAAGACGGCATTCCTCTCGAAATCATTTCTAAGCGTACAGGCCTCTCCCCTGAGGGCATGCCTTGCGCTCACGGGTCTTGGACACGCGTCTGCCGGAACCGTCGTAGGCCATGGTCAGCATAAGGCTATCGCCCCTACTGCAACTACGCGTATTCTCAAGTACATTTCCTGATTTGCTTTCCATCCTGAACTCCACCGGCATTCCTCTCCAATCATAGGAAATTTTCAGGGACTGTTCTTTTTTTTAATTATATCATCAAACGACATCTCCGAATCATCCTTTGGTTTCAAACCCAAGGCCTCATCAAAAATGTCCGAATCATCCTTCGGCCTTTTTGATGAAAACAAGTTTAGTATAGATTGATATGTATTTTCCTTTTCCAGAATTACAATCAAAATAAAAGGTATCAAAAAAGAAATTAGTATTGAAGTGAACAAAAGAAATAAATCATTAAAGCCCAAAATTACAATCGCAATAACAACATTTGTTGTCAAAAGAATTAGTGATAACAAAATTTTTTCTCGCAAACTCATAATTAATGCTTTTCCACTATCATTTCATCAAATTCAGGAGTACATTCACCATTCGGTTGATAGGATGTTCCCCATTCATCTGCAAGAGTCCTTATATTTTCTGCGTATTGTTCAGCAGCCTCATAAGAATCAAATGAGTGGCGAATTTAAGTCGCCAAGTAAATTTGTTTAACTTGCCTAGAAATATACTCTAATGGGGTGAGAAATCCAAGTCGTTTTCTCGGCCGATTGTTC
>NZ_QGDU01000053.1 GCF_003149045.1 Fibrobacter sp. UWR4
ATTAAATTTTAGAAAATAGCCCATTTTTTGTTTAATTTAGGCGAAAGTCAACAAAAAAGGGTGGCGAAGCCACCCACACATGTTGATGAAGAGCCATACTTATTTTTATTTTACCCGGTTACTGAACCAGATTTTCTTTTAAGTCCTTTTCAAAATTGAAACAGAAAATAACGTTGGCAACAGTAGGAGGCTTCCCGAATAGTCCCGCTAATGCCGAGATTGCGAAGCGGGTTAGAACCGCGCTAACAAAAAATGAACAGCCTCGGGTCAAACCGAGGCTTTTTATGTAGAAATATTTTGTGGGTTAGAAAGCGACCATTAAATTCATTCCGCCACCAACATGAGCAAAATTTATGGTGGGAACAATGCTGATGTTTACTGCATTGGGATTTCCTGCAGCCCTACGACGTTTGTAAGCATTTTCCGCCTTCAAATACTCATCAAGCTTACGATCATGTTCTCGATGCTCATTTAAGTAATAGATATTGTACCCTAGAATTGGGAGTCCTACCGCCAAAAGAGGGACGGATATCACCATACTCATGCTTGCGGCAAAAGCATCACCAACCCCCTCCCAACCAGATGAGCCGCTATTTCCGTAATAAATTGCAGAACCCAGGAAAAACAAGCCAGCACCAGTCACCGCGCCACCGAATACAATACCAAAAACATTCTGACGATAAATAGCCTGAGGTGCTTCCTGCAAGACCAACTGACGATAAATCTCAGTGCTATCAATACTCCAGTCCATTGGCGGAAGAGCCTCTAGCTGTTCATCCGTCAAGGTATCTTTAGCAACTGGGCCTGCAGGAGATTCATTCCCCCATAAGGCATTATTCTCACGAGCAAAAACCAGCGAAACCAAAAGCAAAGCAATTAAAATAACTCGCATAGCGATCCTCCTTTACCGCCCTAAAATATATTCATTTTCAAAAAAAAAAACGAAATGGTTACTGCATTAAGGCGAATGCCGCGGGAGGCTTCCCAAGGTAGTGCAACTGCGAAGCACGAGCAACCTCGACTTGCTTGAGGAAGCAAAGCCCTTTGTCTTTGAAAAAGACTTGTTCACAAGCTGAGTGTTGCGACCGTGCTTGCACGGGCATGACCGAAGCGCAGAACAAGCTTGTTTTGGAGGGGTTCGGCCATTTGGGCCCTTAGTCTTGTTAAAGACTAACCCGCAAGGCGAGCGAAGCGAAAATGAGCTTGCTCATTTTCATTTCCGAGCCGAGGGTTAGCTTTTTTGATGGGGCTACAAGCCCCATCAAAAAAGAAAGGGCTCCCCAAAGGGAACCCTTTCCTAAGAAGGAGAAAATATGAGCGATTTGTGGAACCTTGAACCTATCAGGAGGGGAGCAATGATAGAGTTGTTTGAGGATTTACCCTTCAACCGTTCACGCAGTGAAATATATCCTTAAAAAACAAAAGCGAAACTACCAAAAATCTTATTTTTAATTATTTCTTTTTGTTATTTAGCGATTATATCTACAAAAGTTTACTCTTCGTGGAAAACAATCTTGCACTTCGGAACAAAACGGAAACCACCACGACGATGACGTTCAATTTCGAAGAACTTCTTCACGCCTTCGGTAGGTCTTTCCGGATCATCGGAACCATTGATATGGGCAATGACTCGGTTCAGACGGCTTTCGAAGTTAGGACGCAGCGGATCCATACAAATAGACGGGTCACGCTTGAATTCGCGGTTTTCGTATTCTTCACGACCAGTTGCGGAATATTCACGAAGCAAGTTTCTTAAAATTCGAGCAGGAACATTACGCATCAGATGCTTGTTGTTCACGGAAATGGAATCGTCGCTCTTGTAGTAAACAATGTTCACAGAGTCATTCATGGCTTCCAGGAGCTGGTTCTGGGCCTTCTGGATCGGTTCCCAAGCATCAAATTCCTGCTTGACCACGGCGCTCATAAGCTTGTTAAACGGTTCCGGAGCAACCACATTTGCCTTATATTCAAAATAGACCACGCTAGCCGGTGCGCCGTAATAGCAGCCCTTATGAATCAAGACTGCGCCGGTCTTTTCGTCCACCACATCTTCCAGGGCCTTGATACAAGCCATCTTCTTTTCGGCTTCCACGTCCCATTCCACACCGAACTCGGCAGAGCAGTCCCCGAAGGAAGCATAGCGGCCCACCTGGCGGCCACCCACATAGATAAAGCCATCTTCACGCATTTCGGCATTTACGCGGTTTTCCAAAGCTTCGATGAAGGAAGTCTGAGAAGCACGGAAGGAAATGTGTTCGTAGGCAGGAGTATTCAAAAGGATGGGACCGATTTGCACCAGGCCGATGAACCAACGCATGGGGTTAGTCACCAGAACACCCGGAGAGTCAAAACGGAATGTGAAGTATTCCTGACGGAGATCCCCAACCAGTTCTCGCTTGAGGAACTTGGGTTCGTTCAGGAGCGGGTAACGCTTAGGAATGATGTCCAGGCAGAGCTGGCGAACATCTTCAGTTGCGTAAAACTGAGAAATATATGGAAGGTAGGAGCGAAGCACGCTACGAGCGGGAATGGCCTCGAATGCGGAGCAACGGTCGATAATGCGCTGGACAAATGCATCCGGATTTTCGCCACGGTCATACAGCCAGTTCACGACGCAATTCATCACCAGGCGGTAGGCACTTTCGTCCACAACAGAATCTTCAAAGTAAAGGTCATTCAACAGCTTGATGTTGAATCGGGAATCCCGCTTTACCAGGGTGAGGATATCCTTAACAGGGTAAGAAATCAGCAATTCAATATGCGTTAACTGCAGAAATAAATTTGATATCACTTTGACTCCTCGAATAATTCCTAATAGGCGTAATGGACGCCTAGCCTTCGGGTTTTCACAAAACTAGCATTTTTTTCATTAGGATGTTTTCAAAATGTCTATATTTTGCCCATGAAATCAGCCGAAATTCACGTTTTATCCGATGAAGTAATCAATAAAATTGCCGCAGGGGAAGTTATCGAGCGCCCCTGTTCCGCCGTAAAGGAACTTATCGAAAACGCAATTGACGCTGGAGCCACCCGCATCCAGGTTTCTATCGAACAAGGTGGCAAGAAGAAAATTCAAGTTACAGACAATGGAAAAGGCATGGGGGCGGCAGACCTGGACTTATGCTATCTGCGCCACACCACGTCTAAACTATTCAATGCCGACGACCTTTTCCACCTACAGACGAACGGATTCCGTGGCGAAGCGGTAGCCTCTATTGCCGCAGTATCCAAGCTAACCATCACCAGTGCTACCGACGATGGCGAAAGCGGACGCATCATTATCCACGGCGGAAACGTAGTGGAAAAACAGGATATTCAAGCTAGCCGCGGTACCACCTTTCTCGTAGAAGACCTTTTCTACAACACTCCCGTTCGCAGAACCTTCCTCAGCAGCGAAACTGCAGAAAGCACCCGAATCTTTGACGTTATTTTAAAGACTGCGATTGCCCATCCTGAAATCCGTTTTGATTACAAAGTAAATGACAAGACTGTATTTACCGGCGTCCCTGGGGAACTGCGTAGCAGACTTGCCGAAGCGATTGGTTCAAAAATTGCAAAAGTCCTTCTTCCCGTAGATTACACGGAAGCAGGGATTCATGTATCAGGATTCATCTCCCCTACCACGGAAACCAACGGAAAGCGCAACCATCAGTTCCTGTACATTCGCAACCGTCCCATCGAAAATAAGATGGTCAGCCGTGCAGTGACGCAGTCCTATGAGCCTTACGGAGCACAATGTAAGCCCGTATCCGTATTGTTCCTGGACATGCCGGACGTGGAATTCGACGTCAACGTTCACCCGGCAAAGCGCGAAGTTCGTTTTGCCAACGGCAACCTGATTTTCACGGTAGTCCTCCACGCCATTCGCGAAACATTCCGTGCAGACCTAGAAGGAAATTCAACCTTCATCGATCTAAGCAGCGAAATGAACGGCGGAAACGATCAGTCTCCGGCATTCATGAACGACACCTGTTCCGCAAAGGACTACAGTCCCTTCGTTCCACCAATGGCTCCAACGACGCCAAGCGAAACCGATGAACCTCTTGAAGCGCCAGCTCCCGCACAAGAATGGAACGGTGGAGCACCAGTAATGTCCACCTCCCCCTGGTCCACCACCAGGAAACCCGCAACAAGAAGACCTGAAAACGATCTGGCCCAGGACTTATTTAGCCAGCCGGAAGCAGGAAAGATTATTTCTCTGGAAAGCGAACAGAAGTCGGTCCCCCCTCAGGAACCGGCCTGGATTCCGCCTGCATTTTTCCAGATTTCAAAGACGTACATTGCCGGCGAGGACATGAACGGACTTTTGGTCATTGACCAGCATGCTGCCCACTCTCGAGTCCTATACGAACAGGCTCTTGAAACACTTCGTAACGGAAGCGCCCTGGACAGTCAGGAATTGCTGTTCCCTGAAATGTTGGAATTGACGAAGCTGGAAGCGGACGTCCTGAATTCTGTTGAAGATCAATTCAAACGTCTGGGATTTTTCATCGAACCTTTTGGCGGCGACACTTACCAGATTCGCGCCATTCCCAGCGCCCTCCCCCTCTCCCGCGCAGTAAAGGCTGTAAGAGATTTTCTGGACAGCATCGGCACCGACGGAAACGACGGCGGAGACATGGTAAAGGTTCAAGATATTATTGCCAAGGCATGGGCAAAGACGAACGCCTACCAGGCAGGTGATCTGCTGAAGCCAGAAGAAATGGCAACTCTCGTGAGTCAGCTTATGATTACAGAAGATCCCTTGAAATCACCCTATGGACATCCCACCCTGATGCGGTTGACCTTAGAGGAGCTGGCCAAGAAATTCAGACATTAAATCGTCGGAATTTTTTCCTGAATTCAACTTTGACTTAAGCAAATCCACGTCGGAGGCGTCCAGAGGGCCCTGGACATTTTTCAGTAGGGCATTGGCAACGTTCCCAATGGATTTTTTCCCGCGATTCCAGAGAATAAATTCGGGATAGATTTCCTTGCCTAGAATCAAGTTAGGGAGAGAAAACCAACGGGTTTTCACCAAACGTTTACCCACAGCATAAGTGAGATAGTCAGGACAGGTACAGACAACGCAACGGCTTCCCGAAAGAGCGAGCTCGAGGGTAGAAGTTCCCGGAGTAGTCAACACCATGGTCGCCTTTCGATAACGGGATAATCTTTCCGTAGCTTCCGTCGGGGAAACTTCCACCCGAATCCAGGATGGAATATGGCCTCCATACTTGCGATTCAATTCTTTCTGAAAACGTTCCAGCAGGCTTTCCCTTGAAGCGAGAACTACAACATCGGGCAAATCCACCAGGGAATATTCTCCGCTGATTTCATCCCGCAGGCGTTGCGCACAATCCAGAAAAAGACTCATGTTCCTGTGTGCTTGTCCCGCCCTACTTCCCGGCAGCAGCAATACGGATTTCTTTTGAGATTTGACGTTTTCTGCAGAAAAGTTGTCCGCAGCAGTAACGAGAGGATGCATCATCCTCGACACGTTGCATCCCGCATCCTTATAGGGTTTTTCCTCGAAATCAAAGAACAGTGCAAGTCGATTCTGAGAATCCTTGAGTTTTTCCGCCCGTTTGGCTTTCCATGCCCAAGCCTGGGGAGGAGCCACATAAAGTACAGGCTTCTTTAGCCTATTGGCTAAAGCAGTCAGCTTCATATTAAAGCCGGGATAATCAATAGCCACCAGCCCCCTGCACATCGGATTCTGCAGAGCCTGCGCAAGGGCTTCATAGTTTTTTCTCAATTTTAAATACTTAGGAAGGACATCCCCAAAACCAGAAACCGGCAGAATACTATAATCCACTACGGGCTTTAGCCCCGCAGTCACCATGCGATTTCCTCCAGCACCTACCAGGTCCATGGAGTCCTTCAAAATTCGGGACGCCGACTTTACCAGGGATTCTCCCAGGCAGTCGCCAGAATCCTCTCCAGCACAAAAGAGTATGTACGGCTTACCGCTTTTCACGGTTAGACACCCACACCTTTGTAGCCCCAAGATCATTACGCAAAGCCTGGAGCAGTTCCGGAGTGTACATCACCTTATCGTTCTTCATGTTAATTACATGAATAAAGCCGGAATCAGCTTCAACATGAAGCACAATATTACAACCCCTCATGGATTCATCATAAGGCTTATTCTCTTCCAGCAAGTTCTTCATCTTTTCCAGGAAAGCATCGTCAAAGGAATTGGAGAAGACATTCATGTGGATGTGGGTCACCATATCGGAACGGACACGATCCAACTGGATAACCTCCAGGACCACCAGCTGGATTTCCTCGCTATCACGCTTGCGTTCCAGCATTCCCTTTACAAGAACCTGGTCATCCTGAGAAATGGTATCACGGAATTTTTCCCAAACATCCTTCTTGAAGAAGATTTCTAGTTCGCCCTGGAAATCCTGAATAGCACCAACACCAATATTATCACCACGTTTGGTTTCCAGAGAGCGAACCTTCGTCACCACGCCACCAACAATGATGGCATCGCCAGAATCCGCCTTGTTGGAAAGTTCTTCAACGGCCAAACTGCAAGAGGTAAAGCCTAGAAGTTCAGGACGGAAAGCATCCAGAGGATGCCCCGACAGGAACAAGCCTAGAATATCCTTTTCCTTGCCCAGCATTTCCATGGTGGTCCATTCTTCGGCTTCTTCCAAAGTTTCTGCGTCAGAATCCATCGAAGGAGCGCTACCGCCAAGATCAAAGAGGGACATCTGACCGCGATCCTTATCTTCCTGGAAGCGAGCGGCGACAGTAAGAGCCTTATCGACCGTAGCCATCAGGGAAGCTCGACTACCCGGGAATTCATCCAAGGCACCAGCCATAATCAGGCTTTCCACAAAGCGTTTATTCATGGGGGCGCGTTTTTCTTTCTGTTCACCCTGATATTCAGCTACGCGCTTGGTAAAGTCAAAGAGGTCCTTGAACTTTCCGCGGCGTTCTCGTTCAGCAATGATATCTTCTACAACGCCAAGACCAACACCACGAATACCCGCCAGACCAAAGAGAATCTTATGGTCCTTGGTTGCAGAGAATACACCCAAGGATGCATTAATATTAGGAGAAAGTACAGGAATATTTAGACGTTTACATTCCAGAATGATGGTCACGATATCTTCCGTCTTGCCCATCTTGGAAGTCATGGATGCAGCCATATATTCCGGACCGTAGTGAGTCTTCAGGTAGGCAGTCTGGTATGCCACGTAAGCGTAGGCAGCAGCATGACTCTTGTTAAAGGCGTATCCGCAGAACGGAAGCACAGCATCCCAGACTTTTTTGATCAACTCGTGAGAATAACCTCGAGCTTCGCACTTTGCAAAGAATTCTGGAGTCAATTTTTCCATCTTTTCAGGCATCTTCTTAGCCATGATACGACGGATATTATCAGCGCCGCCCAGGGAGTAACCGCCCAAAATCTGGGCAAGTTTCATCACCTGTTCCTGGTACACGATAACGCCATAGGTTTCCCCAAGGACCTGTTCCAAGTCTGGATGGTAGCAGTCCACTTCTTCGGTGCCCAGCTTTCGTGCAATAAAGTGAGGAATCTGGTCAATCGGTCCCGGACGATACAAGGCGTTCATTGCAATCAAGTCCGTAATACGGGAAGGTTTCAATTCGCGTAGGTATTTCTGCATACCCGGAGATTCGAACTGGAAAACCGTGGTGGTCATGCCCTTACTCAGAAGTTCAAAGGTTTCCTTGTCATCCAGAGGAATATGGGCCATATCCACATCAATCTGACGGTTTTGCTTCACCATGCGAACCGTATCCTGAATGATGGACAAGTTGATAAGGCCCAAGAAGTCCATCTTCAGAAGGCCAATGTCTTCTGCATAATGCTTATCGTACATCACCACCGGAGTATCTTCGGGAGCCGCACGATAAAGAGGAGCCAGGTTATAAATCGGGGTCGGCGTAATCACCACGCCGCAAGCATGCACGCCTGTCTGACGGGGCAAATCTTCCAGAGTCAAGGCAATTTCCCAAAGGTTCTGGTACATGGCCCTAGAGTTAATCATTGTCTGCAACGGTTCCGGGCTGTAACCATCTTCCAGGTTGTTCCCCTTCTTGTCTTTACCAGTCCATGCCTGCTTCAAGCTAAAGTTCAGGGTACGCTGAGGGAACAACTTGGTAATCATTTTGGCTTCGCCAGGAGGGATTCCAAGCACGCGGGCCACGTCCGTAATCACAGCCTTGGACTTCAGCATACCGTAGGTAATAATCTGGCCCACGCATTCCTTGCCGTATTTCTGAGTCACGTAGTCAATCACACGACCACGGTCACGGTCTGCAAAGTCCGTATCAATATCGGGCATGGACACACGTTCCGGATTCAGGAATCGTTCGAAAAGCAAGTCAAACTTCAGCGGGTCAATGTCCGTAATACCAATGATGTAGGTAACCAGAGAACCAGCAGCAGAACCACGGCCTGGCCCCACGGGAATACCGTTATTACGGGCCCAGTTAATGAAGTCCCACACAATGAGCAGGTAACCCGCCACGTTCATGTTACGGATGCAGTTCAGCTCCTTGTACATGCGCTTGCCCACATCCGTTTCATGTTCCGGGAACTTAAAATCTTCGTCGGGGAAACGCCACTTTAGGAAGCCATTGCAAAGATGGATGATGTAAATGTCGGAATCAGAACCAGGCTTGCACCAGCGATGGACCGCCTTTTCCCAGGCCTTGTGGTCGTTTTCGTCGAAAAGTTCGGGAGAAGCCAGGCGGTCAATTTCGGCCTTGTCTTCGTCTGTCAAGGCATCCGGTTCGATTCCCTTTTCCTCGCACATCTTGGCTTGAAGCTTCTTCTTCTTATCCTTGATGACGCCACCTAATTCACGTTCCTTGACAACCGGGTACTCCGCGTCATATTCAGCCTTCATGATGGCCTTGATCTTCTGGTATTCTTCACCAGCAAGGAAATCATCAGGAATCTTGAATCGGGGCCAGAATTCATCACCGATACCAGTCTTCACGGTATAGCTACAGCGGTCCGCAATCTTAACCGTATTTTCGATAGCACCAGGAATGCGGCCAAACTTCGCCACCATTTCCTCTTCCGTACGGAAATAGAATCCTTCCGAGGGGAAACGCTTATCCACGTAGCCGTTAATGGTTTCCTTCACCGCAATACAGCGAAGAATCTTATGAGCCTGGGCGTCTTCCTTCTTGATGTAATGGACATCGCCAACAGCAACAACTTCACGGCCCAATTCGTTTGCCAACTGGACATTAAAATCATTGAGCAGATTCTGCTGGGGAACGTCATTATCACAAACAGAAATGTACAGATGATCGTGATCGAAAATCTTGTCCAGACGTTCCATGTATTCACGGGCAACGGTATTTCTTCCAGCAGCTACACTCTGACCATACTTGCTGAAGAAATCACCCGCAATAGCAATAAGACCGTCCTTAAACTGAGACACGGTTTCCAATGGCACAGACGGGATTTCAGCCCAGCGTTCACCATCTTCGTAGCGATAGCTGACGATACGGAGCAGGTTATAATAGCCCACTTCATTTTCGACGAGGAGCGTCAAGCGCTCGTAAGTAATAGGATCCTTACTGGTTGCGCTAGGGGTATCAATATAGACATGGCAGCCGTACACCGTCTTAATAGGCGGAAGTCCCTTTTCCTTACGTTTCTTATTAAGTCCCTGACCACGAGTCTGGAACTCAAGAATACCAAACATGGCACCGTGGTCGGTCAGAGCAATTGCAGGAGCATTATTTTCAGCAGCAGCCGCGAGAATATCATCAAGACGGGCAGAAGCCTGCAATACAGAAAATTCGGAATGTGTCTGAAGGTGTACAAAAGCCATAGTCTAAATTTAAAAAATCCTTAAAAGAGGCGATTTTCCAAAGGGTGTATCATCTCTTATTTTCGGTTTATCAAATATTTAATTATCTTTCAGGAAAACAAACGAGGTATTCATGAAACCGAATCTTGCTCTTTTGATCCTTTCCTGGCAGGTAGCTTGCCTTTTCCACGAAACAGAAACTGAAAAGCTGTTGCCGGGTTCTGCTAGCGCAACCGAAGCAGAAAGTGACGAACTGGACAAGATCCACGACGAATGGACCCCCGATGTGAACTGGGACGATTTCAATACTGCTTATGGCGGATTCTCCAGTGCAAAGGCCCGTACCGAAGCCTGCATCAAAGCTCTTAAAAATGAAACCGCAGAATTCAAGAGCAAGGTTTTGGAAGCTATGCTCCGTGTCGCCGGTGCCTCTAAGGAAGACGACAACGAATCCAACGTTTCCCCCGAAGAAATGGCATTTATTCAGCAGGTGAAAACAGCTCTTGTCGGCTAACAGCTTAAAGTAAAAGTCCAATTAAATCTGACTTTTGCTTTATGAGAAAAGGCTCGCGATTACTCGCGGGCCTTAAGTATTTTGACGCCTTCCCTGAACTAGATTCAGGGTGACCTTGCACAATAATTAGCGCAGGACGGGGACGCCCATTAGCGAAGCGTAATATCTCCGCCAGCAATCAGCTTGTCACGAAGCTTGTTGTGAGCCTTATTGACTTCGTCGTCGGTAAGAGTGCGGTCCATTGCCTGGTAAGTAAGGCTATAGACCATGTTCTTCTTGCCAGCTTCGATCTTTTCACCTTCATAGATGCTCTTGAGAGCAATCTTTGCAAGGTTCTTGGGATTCAAGCCCTTGATACGAGCAACGATTTCTTCATGTGTCATTTCCTTTGCAACTTCAAGAGAAATGTCACGGCTAGAAGGAACCTGACGGCTGAATGCCTGGAAGGTAATCTTCTTGTGGCTTTCGGCAATCATCTTGTCCAGATTAGCTTCCATGACGAAGGTTTCGTAACCGATTTCAAAGGTCTTAGCTACAGACGGATGAAGTGCGCCCATGGTGCCAAGGACAGTCTTGCCAATGACAATTTCAGTCTGCTTACCCGGATGCATAAATGCTTCCAGCTTTTCGGGAACGCGGAATTCCACTACCAGGCCACAACGCTTGAAGAAGGACTGTACCAGGCCCTTGAAGGCGGCAAATTCAATCTGAGCAGGCTTATCGTTCAGCGGATCCACATCGAAAGCGCCAGCAACAACGAGAGCAACCAGGTTGCTTTCATCGAAACCGTTGTCGCGAACATCCTTACGGTCACGTTTGAACTGGCCCTTAGCCACTTCGAACAAGCGAACGGAGCCCGGGCGATTCTTTTCGTTTTCTGCAACGTTCTTCAGCAAGTTCGGAAGGAGAGAAGTGGGAACAACGCCCAGTTCTTCAGACAGCGGGTTCAGAAGGGCAGCCGGCTTGGAGCGACGGTCATCAGATTCAGCGCCAAACAGAGCGACCGTACGAGCCTTGCTAGTAAAGCGGAGGTTCAGACATTCGTGGAGACCCATTGCAGAAAGGGTTCTGCGAATCTTGCGGTTCATCACTTCCACAGCAGGAAGTTCGTTGGGCTGCATGGTGAACTTGGGGAGGCTGTACGGAATGTTATCGAAGCCAACCAGACGGGCCACTTCTTCAATAAGGTCCACTTCACGTTCCAAATCCGGACGGTTGCCCGGAATTTCGAAAGTCATGGTCTCGCCATTTTCGGCAACCAGCTTCAGGTTGATGCTAGTGAGGTGCTTACGGATTACGTCGGAGGCAACATCCATGCCGATAATCTTTGCCACACGGGAAACGCGAAGATCAATCTTGTTCAGTTCCTTCTGGTGGTCGTCGCCAGTATATTCGACGCAACCCTTCAGAACCTTACCGCCAGCCACTTCCTGAATCATGGCGCAAGCGTACTTGCTGTATTCGTCCTGTGTAGTGGTGTCGATACCACGTTCAAAACGGTAGCTGGAATCAGATCCAATACCGAGGCGCTTTGCCTGCTTACGAACGATGGTCGGGTTGAAGTAAGCACTTTCCAGAAGAACGTTCTTGGTGCTATCTACAATTTCGGATTCTACACCACCCATGGTACCAGCCACAGCAACCGGACGGTCGCCATCGCAAATCACCAGTTCGGCTTCGGTCAGTTCGTGGTCGGTATGGTCGATAGTCTGGATCTTTTCGCCCTTCACTGCACGGCGGACCTTGATCATGGAGCCCTTCAGCTGGTCCATATCAAAGCTATGGAGAGGCTGACCAACATCCATCAGGATGAAGTTGGTAATGTCCACCACGTTGTTAATGGAATTCATGCCGACGGTGTGGAGGAGCTTAGCAAGCCAGCTGGGGCTCTGCTTCACTTCTACGCCCTTAATGACACGAGCGGTATAGCGGGAGCAGCCGCAACCGGGAACAACTTCAACAGTAGCAGCAGTGCTTGCGGCTTCAGCTTCTTCAACCAGGTTGTAGGAAAGATCCTTCAGGGGGCGGTTGAACTTAGCAGCCAGTTCGCGGGCAACACCGCGGTGGCAAAGAGCATCAGGACGGTTAGGAGTGACGTTCAGTTCGAAGCAGACATCATACATGCCCAAGCTTACGAAAGAAGTACCTGCCGGGATGGAATCATCCAGAACCATAATTCCGCCGTGATCATCGGAAAGACCGATTTCATCTTCGGCGCAAATCATACCGAAGCTTTCCACGCCGCGAATCTTGGATTTTTTCATTTTCAGGACGGAGCCATCGCTCATGGGCAGTTCTGCGCCAATAGGAGCAAGAACCACGGTCTGGCCTGCAGCTACGTTAGGAGCGCCGCAAACCACCTGAACAACTTCCTTACCGTTATCAACTGTAGTGATGTGGAGATGGTCACTATCCGGATGATTTTCGCAGGTGAGAACCTTGGCGACAACCAGCTTGTCATAAACCTTACCCGGTTCTTCGATACCTTCTACTTCCAAACCAATGGAAGTCAATGCCTTTTCGATTTCTGCCACAGATTCCGGCAGATCCACATGACGCTTCAGCCAATTCAAAGAGACTTTCATCTTTTGTCCTTTTTTAAAACCGAGGATAATTTAGAAACTTTGAAAAAATTTATCTTTTAGATAATGAAAACCACTCCTAGAATTGCCATAGATGCCCGCATGGTCCACAAGTCCGGTATTGGAACTTGCATCCAGCATTGGCTGGATGGAGTGGGCTACGACATCGCGCTTGGCAATCCGGAGGAACTGGAAGAATACCGGGACCATGTCCCCCAGCAGATTCCTTTTATCAGCAGTATTTACGGCTATAAGGAACAGCTGAAATTTCCCTATGGAAAGCTTTCAAAATTGAAGCCGGACATTTTGCACATTCCCCACTGCAACGTTCCCCTGTTCTATCGTGGAAAAATGATAGCCACCATCCATGACTTGACCCATTTGGTGTACCCGGAATTTCTCCCCATGAAACTGGTTCACTGGTACTTCAAGTTCATCTTCTGGTTTGTATGCAAAAGGGCAAACCGAATCAACGTGGTTTCAGAAAGTACAAAGAGAGACCTTCTGCGATTCTTCAAGGTCAATCCCGAAAAGATTATAGTGACGCCTTTAGGGGTCGGCTCGGAATTTGTAAAAAAGTCCAAGGCCGAAGTAGAATACCTTTACGAAAAGTTCGGCATTCCAAAAGACAAGAAGATCATCCTCTATGTAGGCAACCTGCTGCCCCATAAGAATTTGAACGGTCTGCTCAAGGGTTTTGCCCAAATGAAGGGACGGGAGGAGTGTAAGCTCGTAATGGTCGGAAAGGCTTTTGACGGCCGCACCACTCAAACCATTGAATCAGAATTGGGCATCGAAAGCTTGCTGATCCGAGCCGGAATGGTCAGCCAGGAAGACCTGGTAAACTTCTACAATCTGGCGGATTTATTTGTACTGCCATCCCTCTACGAAGGTTTTGGCCTGCCTATTCTGGAAGCATTTGCTTGCGGCACACCGGTGGCATGTTCCAATACATCGTCCATGCCCGAAGTCGGCGGTCCTTTGGCAACATATTTTGACCCGCAAAATCCTGTCAGTGTGGCCCAGGCTTTGGAACAATCCATCCATAGCAAGGGCAAGAAAGACGAGGAAATTGCCGACTGGGTAAGCCGTTTCTCCTGGGAAAACTGTTCCAGACAAATCCATAAAATCGCAGAAGACCTTTACGTAAATGGATAACTGAAGATGAACGCCAAGGTGAAAAAATTTCTTTCCACTTTTTTGAAGATTGCCATTAGTCTTGGTGGCCTGGGCTATATCTTCTATAAGGTACCCTTCGGCGAAGTCAGCAGCCACTGGACATCAACCGCCCTGCCGTGGGTTGGCGTCATTTTGTTTTGTACCATCTTCAGCATGATGGTTCAAGCCAATCGTTGGCGCGGCCTGCTGCTAGATGAAGGCAAGAAAGTCCCCTTCAGGACATTCTACGCCTACATCGCTCTGGGATATTTCTTCAACAACCTGCTTCCCAGCGGGTTCGGCGGAGACGCCGTCAAGACAATCGCTTTTGGCAAGAAGTTCGGAAACACGGCGAACTCTGTTGCAGCCGTGGTAATATCCCGAGTGATGGGTCTAATCGCCATGTTCATCTGCTTCTTCATCATGTTGCCCTTCGTCATTACACGCCTAAATATCCCAGCGGTATATACAGGAGCCGTCTGTGGTGTGGCTTTGCTAAGCGTCTTGATTATTGTCGCAGGATTATTTTCAGATAAATTAAAACTTCCTGCAGGATTAACACGACGGGTTCCATTCCTTCTAAAACTTCAGGATGCGTTCTCCATCTATCGCGGCTACAAGAAAGCGTTCTTTATGTCAGGGCTGGACTCCATCTGGCTTCAGATTTCTTCCATCCTGATCCATTATTCCTATTTCCAGGCAGTAGGCGTTCCTGTGGATCTCGCCACCATTACGGTGTTCATGACCATCACCATCACGATCACCATGTTACCTATTTCCATCAACGGCATCGGACTACGCGAAAATTTAAACGTCAGCCTCTTTACCGGACTTCTGGGAATCCCTGCAGACATAGTCCTCGCTGCAGCACTCATCGGATACATTCCCATGCTTTTCCAGGCAGCCCAAGGCGCCGTCGTTCTCGCCCGCTACAAGGCGACGAAGTAAGTCTAATCAAGAATTTTTAAAACAAAAAAAGTCGAGGCATCATCAACATGTGTGGAAGCATTTAGGCAGCCTTGCTAGATGATTCTCTCGATTCCGATTCCCATTCGTAGGCTATCTTTACATCTACA
>NZ_QGDU01000054.1 GCF_003149045.1 Fibrobacter sp. UWR4
GTGGCAGATCGACGTGCGTGCCCTTGCACGCGGCTAGTATTGTAGGGCTACGCCCGTATATGAAGAACCACCGGCTTCGCCGGTGGGTCACTTTTTGTTTTTTGAAAAAGTTGCTTTAGGCTAACTTTTGCTATATTTGGTTATGATGAAAGTCATTGATGTTGTTCTATTGTTGGTTATTCTTGCCGTTTCCATTTGGATGATTTTTCGTTCCATGTCCGCTTCTGGGGATAGAATTGTGGTTCATGCTGCCGACCGGATGTATGAATTTAGCCTGAAAGAAGATGGATCCTACAAGATCCCGGGACCTTTAGGTGAAACCACCGTACAGGTCAAGAATGGTCGCGCCCGCATTGTAGAATCTCCTTGTCCGAACAAAATCTGTATTCGTCAAGGTTTTGCAAAGCCTCTTGTGTGCCTTCCCAATAAAATCATCGTAGACGTTGAAGATTCGGAGGGCTTTGATGCGGTTGCGCGATAGAAACTATATCGCCTATCTTGGGGCGTTGACTCTTCTGTTTTCGTATGCAGAAATGTTCCTGCCTCGAACGGTCCCTTTCTTTAGGCTGGGCCTTGGAAATACGGTGGTCTTGCTGGCGTTCGGTCTTGATTTCCCGGCGTTTGTTGTCTTGCTTTTGATCAAGGCGATTGCATCGTCCTTAATGGCTGGCACCTTGTTCTCTCCCTTCTTTGTAATGTCTTTGGCCCAGTCGGTGGCCTCTGGCATTGTAATGTATGGACTTTTCTACGGAACAAGACGAATTCAAAAACTTATTGGTCTGTATGGAATTTCCATGGTGGGTGCGGTGGTAAGCACTATGGTACAGATTCTTTTGGCAAGTTTGTATTTGGGGCAGGGATCTTTCGCCTTGCTTGGTCCCATGATGCTATTCTCCCTCTTTGCTAGCATCCTTACGGCGTTCTTGGCGTTGCATTTGCATATTCCTGAACAGGCTCCCATTATTCAAAGCTCCAAAGCTGAACTGAAAACTAGTTCGCCCTATCGGATCTGGGGGATTGTTTTTGCTATTTGCGCCATGGCGGTTTTTACCCTGATGCAAAGTGATTTGAAGGTACTTGGTGTTTGCCTTGTTTTGAGTTTTGTAGCGCAAAAGATTTCCGGTCGTCGCATTCTCTTGATGCCTCATGTGACTTTATGGATTTTTGTGTTGATTGCAAACGTCCTTTCCCCATCGGGGCAGGTTCTTTATTCTGTCGGGGAATTTAACTTGACGGAAGGTTCTCTGGTAAATGGTGTTTGTCAGGCCATGAAACTTTCTGCAGTTTCTGCCTTGTCGCAATGTGCTGCAAACTTGCGACCTCAGGGAAATTCCTTGATTGCCTTGTCGCTTAAATATTTCAGAGGATTAAGTAATGTCTTGCACAATTCCTCTGGCAATATTTTCAAGAAGATTCGTACAGCTTTGGCTACCACTGAAATTACGGATTAGATAAATCAGAAATAAAAAGAACCTCCCGCCAGGAGTACTCTTTAAGTTGGCAGGAGGTTCAGTTCTCGATTCGTAATGTATTAGAGTTTATTCTTCGCCGGTGGAGGGTGCTGCCGGTGCGGCTTCGAATTTGACCTTTGTAGTTACGGTTGCCTGTAAGCCACTTGCATCTTCAAACTTGAAGGTGAATTCGCCACCAGCTGCCGGGAGAATGCTGGAGTCGAATACAACGTAGAGTGAAGAGGTGGAGAATGTACCGCCATTGCTGATGTCGGTGTAGGTAACGTTACGGCCCGATGCTACGCCATAGGCGGTAAGCTTCAGAGATGAGGCGTTGCTGATTGCATCGGCGTTGAAGACTACGGTGTCGCCGACAGTGAATGTTACATCTTCAGTGGTAAAGTCGCTGATGGTTATGGTGTTGCCGCGTGCGCCTGCGGTGACGGTGACCTTAGCCTTGCCTGCAGTAATGTTTGCGCGGAAGGGGAGGAACAAGTCGGTATTCAGGGCAACGTTGTGGTTATCCTTTACGAAGTAGGTAACCTTGGTAATACGCTTGCCTCCAATGCCTTCGAACTGCTCGTAGGGAGAAGTGTTGCCGTGGGATTCGGGGTGCTTTTGGACGCTGAATGCAAATTCGCGGGGCTGCATCCAAACGTGTGCATTGGGAATCAAACCGTACTTGTCACCGAATTCATCTTCGATCACGACGGCCTGAAGGTTGGCTGCGGTAACTTCGAAAATGTCTGTGGCGGTGAAGTCCACCATGTAGTTACCCCAGTTGGAAGTGGTGCTGATGCTTGCGGTGGCGGGAGTGCGGTTTGCTACCGTGCCGTAGGTCTTACTGACGGAGCCGTCGGCATTGATGACCTTGTAGTTTACGGGAGCGCTTGCGGATTCAGACCAGGTTGCTGCCTTGATCAACTTGTAAAGATCGCTGGCGTCGCTTTCGGAACCGTTGGCGATGGCGTCTTCGTAAAGAGCCTTGTTGATGGCCACGTCTACATTGGCGACGCCCTTGTAAATTGCCTTACCGTCGGCGACTTCGGCATCAAGCTGCTTGAAGTTGGCGTACTTGCTGGTGGTGGCACTGGTGAATGCGTCGTAGCCTTCCATTACAGCGGATGCACTGGGGGAAGCGTAAACGCCCTTGACCGCATTCTTTTCGCCTGCCACGTCATTGATTTCACCATAGAAATATTGGGCGTAGCTAAGGGCGACAGTACCGTACATCAAGTCTTCAACGGGAGCTTCCTTAATGACTTCCACGCTGATGGTGTCGTGGATGGTGTCCTTGACAACGATGGTTGTCTTGACGGTATCAATAGTCTTGATCACTTCAGTTGCGGAAACGGTGTCATAGACGGTTACCACTTCGGTAACCTTGACGGTGTCTGGGACCTTGATGACTTCGGAAACTTTAATGGTGTCTTGTTCCTTCACAACTTCCGTTACAAGCAAAGTGTCGATTTCGGAAATTTCATGTCCATCGGAATCATAGTACTTGGTAACTTCGTCACCGCAAGCAGTAAGACCGAATGTAATGGCAGCAGCAAAGCCTGCCATTCTAAGGGATAGATGGCTCTTTTTCATTTTTTTCTCCAGATGTGTTTTTTTTTTGATTGTTAGTTTTTGATAATTACTTTCTTTTTGACGGGATAGGTTATGGTCAAAATGTCTTGGAGTCCTTCTGTGTAGACCAGGGTTTTATCATTCATTACAAGAATCATCTGGAATTTTTCATGATTCTTTTTATAAAAGTCAATGGCCTTTTCTTTACCCATTACAAACAGGGTCGTAGATAAGGCGTCGGCGTACATGCCGGATTCTGCGATTATGGTAACGGAGGCAAGATCGTTATCTACAGGCTTGCCAGTTTTGCTGTCAAAAATATGGATGTATCTTTTCCCGTTTTCCTCGAAATAACGCTCGTATCCACCGCTGGTTATGACAGCCTTGTTGCAAATGGCGATTCCGCCAATAGGGGCATCTCCCCAGGGATTGGTAATGCCTACTTTCCAAGGGCTTCCATCAGGCTTGCTGCCTAAAGTCTGAACGTTTCCGCCTAGGTCCATTATGGCGGATGTTATTTCCTTTTCCTTCAATAATTGAATGGCCTGGTCTCCTGCGAAGCCTTTGCCTATGGCTCCCATGTCCATCATCATTCCGTTTTTCATGGTCACGATTGCCGAGTTGTTGTTTTGATATGAAAGGGAGACCTTGTTGAAATCGGTGGCGGTAAGGGCTTCCTTGATTTCCGTATCCGAAGGAACTCTATATTTTTCGGTGGTGAATCCCCATAAATGGATGATGGGGAATAGTGTTGGATTGAAGGCCCCGTCCGTTTCTTTGGCAATGCTTAAAGAAAAAGAAATCAGGTTGGCGATCTGCGCGGGTGTTTCTACGGATTTTTCTTCGCCTTCGTTAAGGTGATTGAGTTTATAGATGTAGCTGCCTTCTTTTGTGGTGGATATTTGCGTTTCTATGTTTGCGATCAGGGCCTCTACGGCATCGTTGGCTTTTTCTGTGTCTGTACCGAAACTTTTTAGCGACATGAATGTGTTCATGGCCTCAAAGGATTTTGCGGATTCCGTTGATTTTGGTGTGTTGGCAGAATCGTCTTTTTGACAGGCGATGAAAATCAAGAAACAAAGGCTTATAAAAAGGAATCTTGCTGGAATCATAATTTTAGACTAAGCTAATATAATAAGTTATAGCTAACTTTTAAAGGGGGTTGCAAGAAAAAAGTTAAAAAAGGCTAACTTTGGAGCGGGGTATGCTGAATGGGTCTGTTGGTTTAAGTTTGGTTGCCGTCAAAAATCAAATTTTTTAAGTTTGTGCCATACGGGAGCTGGTAAAACCGGCTGAGAGTGCAATTGACGTGGGTCTGATTGCTTACCGCACCTGATTTGGATAATGCCAACGGAGGTAAAATGATTAAAGTCAATGGCATTGACATCGAAGCCGACGGAACCATTTTTGCGGGTAAGTCTGTCGCAGAATATTTGTCCACCACAAATTATGACTGTAAGCGCATTGCAGTAGAACGCAATGGCGATATTGTGCCTAAGGCCAAGTACGGTGAAACGCTGCTTGCCGAAGGGGATTCTCTTGAAGTTGTAAGCTTTGTGGGGGGTGGTTAATGTCCGCAGATTGTGTACAGCGCGCCCCTACCAGGGAAGAAATGCTGGCTGCATTGGTTGTTCGCCAGGGTGAAGAGAATGTCAAAAAGCTGCAGGCGGCCACGGTGGCGGTCTGCGGTTTGGGCGGTCTCGGTTCCAACGTGGCTATCGCTTTGGCGCGTGCTGGGGTTGGTCGCTTGGTGCTTGTGGATTTTGACTGCGTGGACGTGACCAACTTGCATCGTCAGCAGTACAAGGCCTGCCAGGTGGGAATGCCCAAGGCTGTTGCGCTGCCTGAGAATCTACGGGAGATTGCGCCCTACATCGAACTGGAATCCCATCAGGTTCGCGTGACAGAAGAAAATGTTATGGAACTGGTAGGGAAGGCCGACGTAGTTTGCGAGGCTTTTGATAATGCAGAAGCCAAGGCCATGCTGGTGAATGCCGCCTTGGAAAATGGCAAGGTGCTGGTGGCGGCCTCCGGGATGGCTGGCTTCGGTGATGCAAATTCCATCCAGACCCGCCGCGTGTCAAAGAATTTTTATTTGTGTGGCGATGGCGTCAGCGACGTGAATGCTGGAATCGGGCTGGTGGCCCCTCGCGTCATGGCTTGCGCCGCCCACGAGGCACAGACAGTAGTGCGAATCATCTGCGGCCTTGAGCCAAAGTAGTCCCACTTTTTTATTTTTTTATTAAATGAAATTGAAGTATTGTCTGCTTCAAAGCGTCTGCAATCTAGCCCCTAGCCCCTAAACCCTAGCCCCTAATATATGGAAAACGATAAACTGGTTCTTGGCGGTCATGAGTTCAACTCCCGCTTTATTCTCGGTTCTGGCAAGTACTCCCTGAAGCTTATTGAAGCTGCGGTGCAGTACGCCGGTGCAGAAATCATTACCTGCGCTGTTCGCCGTGCCAATACCAAGGAACACGAAAACATCCTGGATTACATTCCCAAGAGTGCAACCCTGCTGCCCAATACTTCTGGTGCCCGCAATGCTGACGAAGCGGTTCGTATTGCTCGCCTTGCCCGCGAACTGGGCTGCGGCGATTTCGTGAAGATTGAAATCATGCGCGACTCCAAGTACTTGCTGCCGGACAATTACGAAACCATCAAGGCTACCGAAATTCTTGCTAAGGAAGGTTTCGTGGTATTGCCTTACATGCACGCCGACTTGAACGTGGCACGCGACCTGGTGAATGCAGGTGCCGCTGCTGTTATGCCTCTGGCTGCTCCCATCGGTTCCAACCGCGGTCTTTCCGCCAAGGATTTCATCCAGATCCTTATCGACGAAATCGAGCTTCCCATTATCGTAGACGCCGGTATCGGTAAGCCGTCCCAGGCTTGCGAAGCTATGGAAATGGGCGCAGCCGCTGTGATGGCTAATACCGCTCTTGCTACTGCAGGAGACTTGCCTCGCATGGCCGCCGCCTTCAAGTCCGCCATCGAAGCTGGCCGCAACGCTTACCTCTCCGGTATGGGCCGCGTGCTGGTTCGTGGTGCCGCCGCCAGCGATCCCCTCACAGGATTCCTGAGAGACTAATTTAGTAGACAGTAGACGGTAGACAGTTTTTCTTTAGTAAGGCGCACTGGTGTGCGCAAAATTTTAGACAAACGACTTCCTACTTCCTACTAATAACTTCCTACTTCCTACTAATTATGAATAACTATCACGACGAACGATATTTTGTGGATTCCGATACCTTGTCTCCCGAGGCATTGGCCCGTAAGCACCGTATCGAAACAGATCCTTCCGCGCGCTCCAACCATATGGAGTATATGAAGGGCATGGAAGTCATCCAGTCCGACATTTATGGCAAGGTCATGGGGCATGTGGATTCCGTAGACTTCAGTAAGTACACTGCCCGTGATGTGCTGGCTGCTTTGGACCATCACACTTGTACCGTAGAAGATTTCAAGGCGCTCCTTTCTCCAGCTGCCGCTCCTTTCCTGGAAAAGATGGCACAGAAGGCAAAGCTGGAAACCAGCAAGCACTTTGGCAATACGGTGTACTTCTTTACTCCGCTATACATCGCCAACTACTGCGAAAACTACTGCGTCTATTGCGGCTTCAACTGCTACAACAAAATCAAGCGCATGCAGCTCTCCATGGAGCAGATCGAGCACGAAATGAAGGTCATCGCCGACAGCGGCATGGAAGAAGTGCTGATCCTTACCGGCGAAAGCCGCGCCAAGAGCAGCGTGGAATACATTGGCGAAGCCTGCAAGATTGCCCACAAGTATTTCCGTATGGTGGGGGTGGAAGTTTACCCTATGAACACCGACGAATACAAGTACCTCCATGAATGTGGGGTAGATTACGTGACGGTCTTCCAGGAAACCTACGACAAGGACCGCTACGAACAGCTTCACCTGCTGGGTCACAAGCGTATCTATCCGTACCGCTTCGACTCTCAGGAACGCGCCCTTATGGGTGGTATGCGCGGCTGCGGTTTCTCCGCATTGCTAGGCCTTTCCGACTTCCGCAAGGATGCCCTGGCTAGCGCGCTGCACGTATTCTATCTGCAGAAGAAGTATCCTCATGCAGAAATGAGCCTGTCTTGCCCCCGCCTTCGCCCCATCGTGAACAACGACAAGATTAACCCTCTTGACGTTCACGAAAAGGAACTTTGCCAGGTGCTGTGCGCATATCGCATTTTCATGCCTTTCGTTGGCATTACCGTCTCCAGCCGCGAATCCAAGGAATTCCGTAACGGCATCGTAAAGATTGCCGCCACCAAGGTTTCCGCAGGTGTATCTACCGGCGTTGGCGACCACGAGGAAAAGTACAAGGACAGCGACGACGAGGTTAAAACCAAGACCGCCGACGTAAACGCCGGCAAGAAAACCTCCGATGCCGAGGGCGATGAGCAGTTCGAAATCAACGACAACCGTAGTTTTAACGCCATGTACAAGGATATCAGCGGCGAGGGCCTCCAGCCGGTGCTAAATGACTATTTGTACGTGTAGTTTGAGCCATCGGGATGCAGTCGACTTGATTTTTATTTAGATTATTTGCGATGGAACAGGCGCTTTACTGGATTGCTTCTTTGACTTTCGCCATAATTCTGGCGATTATCTTGTGGCATGCCTATACTTACAAGAACGTGGCTTCCCCTGTAGATAAGGCTTACCGAATTCTTGTTTCCTGGTGCGTGTTCTTTTGCTTGCAGGATGCCCTGTGGGGAATTGCGGCCATGCCCGAAGTTGGCCATCCGTCGTTCCTTTTTGGGATCACTACCGGATTCCATATTTTTACGGTAATCACGGCGTACGTCTGGCTTCATTTTGTTCTGGTTTATCTGGGCAGCGAAATTCACCACAAAAGGCTTTACCGTGCGCTGGTTCTTTTGGCGGTTGTTTTTCAGACAGCCTTGGTAATAAGGAATATTTTCGTTCCCACCATCTTTACTATTGGCCCCAACAACGAATACCGATGCGAAGCCTTTAGGCAGGTTGCGTTCTTTAACCAGTACTTTATCTATGTGTTGATTGGCTTGATTACTGCAATTTCTGCTTTAAGTAAGAAGGGGGATACCCGTAAACAGTATGCCGCCGTTTTTGTCTTCGTGCTGGCTCCCATATTGTGCGGCATATTCCAGTTTTTCTTCCCCAACGCACCTTTCTATGCTGTTGGCTATGCGGTAGGCTGTACAATCATTCACGTATTCATTGCATCAAGGGTGCATAACGATCGCCTGGTGCTTGCATCTACTACCGATGAACTGACCCAGGTTTACAATCGACGTTCCTACGAAGAAGACCTTAAGCGATACGAGGATCATCCCATAGAAGATGACTTGATTCTTTTTTCTGTGGATGTGAATAGCTTAAAACAGGTCAACGATTCCCTAGGCCACCTTGCTGGCGACGAACTGATCCAGGGGGCCAGCCTTTGCATTACCAACGCTTTTTCCGGCAGCGGCAAGGTTTACCGCGTTGGTGGTGATGAATTTATTGTTGTTGTACATTCCGATGAATCCGGCAAGAAATATAAGGACAGGCTTGAAAATGAAGTTGACCAGTGGAAAGGCCAGAGAATAAAGGACATGTCTCTTTCTGTTGGTTATGCCGCCAAACGGGATATGCCTAACGCCAGCCTGATGGAATTGAAAAAGTCTGCTGACCAGATGATGTATCATGATAAGGAACAGTATTACAAATCCAAGGGCGTAGACCGCCGAGGACAGCGCGAAGCCTTTGATGCCGTCTGCAATTCCTACACCAAGATTTTGAAGGTCAACCTGACGGCTGATTCCTATGGAATCATCAAGATGAACCTGGATGAGAAAACGGAACAGAAAGGTTTCTCCCATAAGATTTCCGAATGGCTTCATGGCTTTGGAAAGTCCGGGCAGGTTCATGCCGAAGACTTAAGCGGCTACCTGGAAAAAACTTCCCTGGAATTCTTACGCAGTTATTTTACGGAGGGTAACACCTCTCTGAGCATTTTCTATAGGCGACTCTCTGCCGATGGTTACCGCCGTGTGATGATGGAAATGATTCCTTCCGATGATTACACCGCAGAAAACCAGACCTTGTATTTATATGTAAAGGATATTGGCGCAGCCCATGAATCTTGATACCACCCTCTATTTTATTACCGATAGTTCTACTGTTCCTGCTGAAAAGTTCTTGTCTTCTGTGGAGGCCGCCTGCAAGGGGGGCGCAACCATCATCCAGCTTCGCGAAAAGAACAAGTCTACCCGCGAATACATGGAGTTGGCCGCCGCTGTCCATGAAATCACCAGCCGCTATAACGTGCCTCTGATTATTGATGATCGCGTGGATGTAGCTCTCGCTATTGGTGCCGAAGGTGTTCATGTGGGCCAGACTGACATGCCGGTGGCTACAGCCCGTAAGCTCATGGGCCCGGACAAAATTGTGGGAGCCACCACCAAGACGGTGCCCCAGGCTCTGGAAGCCTATGAACAGGGCGCAGACTATTGTGGCGTGGGGGCAATTTATCCCACTACCACCAAGGTGATCACCATTCTCACTAGCGTAGACACCCTGAAGGAAATCGTAAAGGCTGTTCCCATTCCCGTGAATGCCATCGGTGGCCTGAACAAGGATAACATCGATGTACTGAAGGGTTCCGGTATCAAGGGCATTTGTGCCGTTTCCGCAATCCAGAAGGCCGCTGACCCAGAAGTTGCAGCTCGCGAACTGAAGTCCGCCTTCCTGGCGCTATGATCCGCTTGCGCCTTATTTGCATCCCTTAAGGGTTTGTCCTACTGTTAAGGATTGTCCCTTGGTAAGGTTGTTGATGCGAATGACCGCGTCCTCGGAAATGTTGAACCATAGGGCGACATCCGTAAGGGTGTCGCCTTTTTTTACGACGTAGAAGTTTTCTTTCTTCAGCTTCGCCTGCATTTTGCGGTGTGCATCAATGACTTTCTTTTTGGGAAGGTTGTCGACGCCGGGCTGAAGTTCCCATTTGGGGAAGTTAATGATGGTAGCCGGATCGATATTGATTTCGCCATATCTGATTTCAAAATGGAGGTGGGCTCCGGAGGACCTTCCTGTATTGCCCGCCAGGCCTACAATATCACCTGGATAAACATAGTCGCCCACCTTGACGCTTCTGGCGGCCAGATGTCCATACAGAGTCTGCAAACCGTTTTCGTGTTCCACCAGGACGTAATGCCCGTAGCCGCCCTTGTTGTATTTGGACATAATGACTTTGCCCGGATAAGCCGCAACAATAGGCTCCTTCATGATGACGTTAACATCCACGCCACGATGTAGACGATGGCTTCGTACTCCGTAGGGAGAACCAAGCAGGGCTTCGTGGGTGACGGGAATCAGCATGCTGGAAAAGTCAAAATTTTCGATGCTGTTGAAGAACGCAGAATCTTCTTCAGCTTTTGATTTCTTTTCAGGTTCCTTCTTCTTGATGATTTCAAATTCGACCCCTTCTTTCTCGTAGAGAAGAGCTTTGGTGAATGCCTTAGGGTCATCCGCACTAATGGTAATTCTGGAGGAATCTTCTACGACAGGTTCATCAAATACGGTTGTGTCCGTTACCAGTTCTGCTTTACCGGTTCTAACTCTTTTAGGTGGATTCTTTTTCTTTGCGTCCTTTTTTGATTCCTTCTTCGTGTTCTTCTTGGAATCTTTTTTGCTTTCTTTCTTAGCGTCTTTTTTATTCGGACTCTTGTCCGCCTTCTTCGAATCCTTTTTGTCGGCGTTTTTTTTCTCGGATTTTTTCTTCTCGGATTCTTTCGTGGATGTAGACTTTTTCTTTGCGTCCTTCTTTGAATCTTTTTGGACGTTTTCCTTAGCGGCCTGCTTTGGGGTAGTGGTCTTGGCGTATACAGGAACACTCATGCACGCAAATGCAAGAAAAACTGCAACAAGCAGTTTCGTAAACATCTTTGTTCCGTAAAAGCCCATGGTTTTTACAAGGTAGTTTTTATTTCAGGAAAGCGAAGAATACTGCGGCAATAATGCAGAGGAATGCCACAATGTGATTCCATTGTAAGGTTTCCGTATGAAAAACGGTAACTGCAATGACCGTAAAGATGGTTAAGGAGATTGCTTCCTGGATAATCTTCAACTGCATCAGGCTAAAGGGACCGCCGTTAATGCGACTGCCGATGGAGTTGGCGGGAATCATGAAACAGTATTCCAGGAGCGCCAAACCCCAGCTGGCAAGAATCACCAAAATCAAAGGCCAGTCGGTGCTGATGTGCATTTCCTTCAGCTTAAGGTTGCCATACCAGGCGAAGGTCATAAAAACATTAGAACAGCAAAGGAGGAGAATAGTGAAAATACCTGCGCGCATAACAATATTTATGGGTTAGTGTTTCGTAAACGATAAGGGCGTCCTGTGGAATGCTGGTAGGCAAGTCTTGCCCGCACCTGTTCTAAATACTTGATGTAAGTTTCGCTCTGGTAGTCGCGATAGGTCCAGTCGAAGGCGTGGAAATGTCCGTCCTGGAAATAGAGGGTGGGCTCCACGAAAATTCCCCGCTGCATATACACACGCTGACGCTGGTCCTTGGTTGTGGCCAGGAAAAACTGTCCTAAAGTCATGTAACCCGGATCCAGGTTTACCGGGCGAAGTCCCGGCGTTCCCGCCTTTTCCGCAATCTCCAATTCAACGTCATTGGTCCAGAGTTTAATATCCACAATTTCCGTGCGGTCGATCAAGGTCTCGTAACTAAAAAATCCGCGGACCGGGGCAAGGCCAATTTCGTCCTTGTAGTAGTTGGTAAAGGTAAAGGGGAAGGGGGCAAGATTTAAGTCTTCATCGCCGAACTTGTTGCGTAAGGTTTCGCGAACAGCCTCGACGGCCTCGGCGTCTTTTGCCAGGATGCCGACAATCAGTTTAACTTTAGCTGGAGTGCGTAATTCGCCCATGGGTGCAAATCTAGTATAAATTTTCTAATTTGATACCTGTAACTTCAAATTACTCAACGTTTTATGAATGTCCTGAATTGTAAGTTTTTCGTCATTTCCCCGCGTGCTTTGACCGTTGGATTCAAGGGCGTAATGGTGGCCCTTTTCCTGACGCTTGCAAACGCTTATGCCGAGGCTCCCCGGGAAATCCCAGCAATCATCGATTCGGTTGCCCATGACCAAAGCCACTTTACCCAGGGCCTGTTCTTTGACGGAAAGGACTTGATCGAAACCACCGGTATGTATGGGGCTTCTGGGCTTTATCGTCTTGAATTCAACGGCAAGTCCCTTAAAGTTCAGGATTCCACCCGACTGGACAATCGTTACTTTGGCGAAGGGTCCATTGCGGTGGGTGACGATATTTTTTACCTGACCTGGAAAGAGGGGAAGGCTTTTGTCTACAATAGAAAACCTTTTAGGCTGAAAGGCGAACACTCTATCCCAACGGAAGGCTGGGGCCTTACTTTCTGGCGCGATGTCTTGCTCATGAGCAATGGCAGCCACCAGCTGGTGCAACTTTCCCCCAGGAATTTTTCCGTACAGGGCATCATTAACGTGATGGATGGAACCTCCGCCATAACCATGCTGAACGAGCTGGAACTGGTGGGAAACACCCTTTACGCCAACATCTGGCAGACCGATTTAATTGCCGTCATTGACTTGCCCAGCGGTAAGGTTCAGAAATACCTGGACTTTTCCAGGAAGGTCAGTGAACTTCGGCGCAAGTATCCCAATATGGACGTGTTGAACGGCATTGCCTACGACGGCAAAAACCTTTGGGTTACCGGAAAATACTGGCCCTGGATTTA
This sequence comes from Fibrobacter sp. UWR4, assembly GCF_003149045.1. Classification (NCBI taxonomy): domain Bacteria; kingdom Pseudomonadati; phylum Fibrobacterota; class Fibrobacteria; order Fibrobacterales; family Fibrobacteraceae; genus Fibrobacter; species Fibrobacter sp. UWR4. Next base: position 12,788 of record NZ_QGDU01000054.1, read on the forward strand.
CAAGCTGGCTGTTGAACGCTAATTTTGTTTTAGAATATTGATTTTTAGTTAGGAGAATATATGACCAAATATCTGTTTATGTTGTCTATCGCAGCAGTCATGTTCGTGGCCTGCGGTGGCGATAACGGCTCAAGCGCTAATGACGACGAAATTGACAGCTCATCCTCAAGCGCCATCCAGAGTAGTTCCTCTGATGTTAAGTACTCTTCCAGTTCTGTAAAGAGCAGTAGCTCTTCTGATGTCATTCTGAGCGGAGGCTCCGCCGCAGTCGAAGAATCTAGTAGTAGCTCTGTTGTGAAATCTTCTTCCAGTTCTGCCAAGAGCAGCAGTTCCAGCGCCAAGTCTTCCTCTAGCAGCGCTAAGAGTAGTAGCAGCTCTGTGAAGGTGTCTAGCAGCAGCGAGTATAAACCGTTTGATCATAAGAAAACTTTGGCTGGTGTATATGAAGTTGGAGTGGACGCCTACAAACAGTTTACTGATGAACGTAATGGCCGTAGCTACTACTACATTACTATTACCGGCAAGGATACTAGCAATAAAGAAAATACCGTGACCGTCATGGCGGAAAATCTTAATGTAGGTGATTTTGTCTGGGGATTTTTAGATCAAGAGGAAGATTCCAAAATAGAACGTTATTGCTATGGAGACGATACAACAAAGTGTGATCGCTATGGTGGCCTATACCAGTGGGCGGAAATGATGCAGCTGCCTAGCCGCTGCAATACGGAAAGCTGCGCCGATTTGATTCAGGAAAACCATCAGGGCATTTGCCCCGAGGGCTGGCGTTTGCTGACCTACAATGATTTCCATACCGTTTATCATTCCAATACCAATGTGGCATCACCCTTGGTTAAGGGTCTTCGTTCCTCCTATTTTGGCGTTGGCTCCAATTACTCGGGATATTCTCTGCTTGGTGGTGGAATGAGAGTAACGGAAGGAAATTTCATAAATATGGGATTGGCTGAAACATGGTTCTATCCGGAAGAGTATATTGCTACTGAAGCACGGGCAAACCAGGTTACAAATAATAATGTCGCCCCCAGAGATTATGATTCTGGATATAAAACAGATGGTTTTTTTGTCCGTTGCGTAAAGCTAGAAACCGAAGAATAATTCTCATCTCCTAATAAATTTCCCATAAAAAGATTCTCGGGAACCCTCTCTTATAGAGGGTTATTTTTGTTTTTACAATTATTTTACCTAAAATCGTGAAATTTTCGACTGTTTCAAACGTTTATAGTATGTAGGGTGATTCCGCCCTGCGCCATTGCGGGGGCGTTCCCGCCTGGATAAAACTATGGCAACTTTTGAGGAAA
>NZ_QGDU01000055.1 GCF_003149045.1 Fibrobacter sp. UWR4
CTTAAAGTACCATTTGCCGCCGCAGTCCATGAGCAGGCCGGCGATGCCCTCGCCGTAGAGGTCAACCCATTCGGCGGACGTGAAGCCGCCGGGGATGTCGCTTACCGAGCCGCGGTCGAACTCGCTCCATTCCCTGCCGAGCGCGAACGGGAAATAGCTGAACGTCATGGGTGGCAGGCTTTCCGAAGCGGGAGCCCCGTCGGCCAGTACACGATGCCCGCTCTCGACGACCTTCTCCAGAAGCGAGACCCCGCCGCATCCGGCTATGTACCGGAAAGAAAGCGACCGGACCTTGTTCCCATCGGAAAAGAGCGAGGCAGAACCGAAGCCGTGATACATCGAGACGGATTCGCACCGGAGCGAGCAGCGCACGTCGAAACCGGGCTTGCGGTTCACATAGACGTCGTCACGTTCTGCATACGCAAACAGGAGGCCTAGATGGAAATCGTCTGGCGACGTGCTTGTAGTTCGGGAAACCCTGTTCCCGTAGAGGACCTGCAGCAGATGGCGGTTCGCGCCGTCCCCGCAGTAGCGGTAGCGCACGACGTTGCCCAGCGCATCCTCGCTGCGACTGATCAGGTAGGCAAACACATGCCCGGGATATTGCGGGTCTTCGATGCGCGATTCCGCGGAGTCGCCATATGTGGACTGGCTCCCGTCGGAACCGAATACGCAGAAGCTTGTTTCACCGCTTGATTCCTTCCTGAATTCGATGCGGGAGAACTGCGATTCGGATTGCAGGCGGTAATGGCGTACCGTTGTCGTTCCGCGTTTTTCCTCGGCGACGCAGACAAGGTCGGCCCCGGAAAGCGTAAACACGTCCGAATCCTCGGAATCCATGTACAGCGGGAGCCTGCGTGAAGTGGAACGCTCTATGCGCGGGCTGCCCAGATTCCAGCCAAGGCCGAACGCCCCGTTTCCATTCCCGGAATCGTACGACAGCGACACGGGCGGGGTCGCGCCTTCGCGGTCGGGTGTGAACGGCAACGGTATGGAAAGCTTAGCGCTGCCGGTATGGGCGTCGCAGTTGAACTCGCCCTTGGTCCCGCGCAGCGCACCGCCGCCACGGCCCGTGCTCAGCACGGGACCGCTCAGGAACCAAGACTTGTCCTGACTATCCTTCGACTCGCTGCCTTTCTGCTGTTCCGCCATACGCTATATAACGCCTTATTAAATCGTAGAATTTGCCACCGACTTGATTATGCTTACGCCTTCGTGCCGTCCTTCGGATTCCACGAAAATATTCTGTAATCTTGCCAAATTGTTTTTTATGCGGAAATCAGTCCTTACCTTATTTATACTATATAGATAAGAATCAGAACGGCTCGTTTCGACATCAAGCATATTGTCAATCCCGTTTTCACGTAATCGGAGAGCGTTATCTAGCTGGTCTTTTCCCATAGGCGCTATAACAAACGGAACACCGAAATAAATACACTCCTTGATTGTCGCCAAGCCTCCGTGTATAAATGCACAATGCACTTTTCCAGAAGACAATATAAAACGCTGAGGAACCCAACCTTTTACAGTCACGTTTTTATTTTTTATTTCACTCCAATCTCTTGTACGCAACAATTTCTCACCAACAGAAAGGAGCAGATGGCAATTTTTCATTTGCGGAGCGTCCATCATCCTGATTAGTTCATCGAACATGTGCTCCGCTTTCTTGCCATAATCAAGAATTTGCGAACCCGCCGTCGCAAAAATGATTTTTTGGTTATTTTGTTCTCTTTCGTCAAAAAAATCATCCCAGTATTGTTTTACAGCATCAGCCGGATCATCCTCATTTTGATTTTCATCATTTGTCTGATTATCTTGGCCAAGATTATTATCGTTGGTCTCATCATCCAAAAGAGGCGTCATGCACGGTTCTACATAGTGAACTAAATCACCATGTACATAATGTTGATAGTCAAATTCTTTAGGGCATGGAATCAGTTCGTTGAATGTCGTCAACGGAGCTACAAATTCGTCCATCAACTCTTCACGTCTCGGCTGATTTGTACTGTAAATATCTTCGTTAATGAATAGTTTGATGATACTCTGTTTCACTGAATCTGGATACGCCATCAAATTTTGTACAGCACGCATGGCAGGATCATTCTCGGGATGTCGCAGATACGTGGTCGAGATGACGACCTTTACTCCATACTTGTAATGAATAATCAGACTTTCCAAGGATGTAAAATATCCAGAAACAAGAACATCAGGTTTATTGTTTCCTGTAAAAATATCGTCTAGTTCGCCATTTATGATGCGCAATACGTGTTCCGGTTTCCAACGTCCCTGGGGAGTCGTGTGGCTAAAGTCCGTATATCCCAAAGGGTATAGCTTATTGAAGATTTCATGGTATTGAATATCTTTATTAAACCATCCGACAAGCGATTTGCAATCTGGAATGCCCATATAAGAAACTTCGTAAGAGCCTTCGGGTTCTTCCTGAAGTAATTCTTTAGCCCAGACAAAAGTCGGAAGCCAGTGACCTTGTTCTTTATAGACATCTGGCCAAAAAAGAATTTTCTTTCCCATTATTAGGCTCCTCATCGACGCTCTTTGCAAGCGCATATTTATGTACAAATATCAAGTCTTCAATATTTGCAGGTGTAGAACCATCGGCTACTTTGATTGCAATAGAATATCCATCAGTTACGCGAATGGTATCCGAAGAATCAGCCCACAGCTCCATTTGTTTCTCTTCCTGACTAAATCCCGGCGATTTGATTCCACTAATGGTGCTAGACTGAGTATTCAACTTCAACTCGGCTTCCATACCTTCTTTGAACCGACAATAAACTGACAATCCCTTAAGAAAGCCTTCATCTCTTGCAATGGCAGGGAAATGCTCCTTTATGAAGTTTATCGAAACCTCTTCTCCGTTGCGCAATCGCTCCAACGCTCCGGAATCAATCGCACTAAGGCGAATTGCAGATTTTTTCACATTCCAAGCTTTAGCAATTAAGTTTTTGCAACCAGAAGGTTCCGCACCATTTCTTGCCGTATAGCTTACATGCAAGATGACGTCGGAAATAGATTCATAGTCAAACTGATGGAAATTTGTGGGCAATTCAAGTCTCCAAGAAGAATCAACTCCGGCCCCCTCAAATGGGAGATATCGTTCGTCACGGAAATCAAAATTGAACACACCTGCATAAGCTTCCGCTTGGCTAATTGCAATTGTCTTAATTCCTATACGGTTGGACAAATAGCTAGTCGGATCTACTTCGCTATATGTATTTATTGGCTTTATACGTATTCTATTGCTCAGCAGGCTCAACTTGGCATTGACACCCTGTCCCGAAGACGCATTGCAGTGTATTTCCAGTTGAACCCCACGAATACGGCGATATGTCTGTCCCGGAAAATCCAAGTCGAAAAGGATCTCAGGCAAAACGAAATCACACTTACCCTCTGTTTGAAGTTTTATCAAAGCTTCTGCATCGATAAGAGAAAGCGGCACAGCCCGGTTGATTTCCAGTTCGCGTTTGTTCCTTTCTTGATATGCCGATTCCATAGTCCTCAAGTCGAACAACAGACGGTCACCAGCGAGAAGCCCCTTACGAAGACCATCCCAGTAATTATTCTTGATGAAATCTGTCTTGTCGGAATCCTTAAGGCCCAATTCGAATCGATAGCATACTTCGGCTCGTTTGGCAAGTTTAACAGCCAACTTGAAGAAAGAGGAATGTAACTGGCCAAGTTGCGTCACCATCCATGAATAGAGTTCCTGGTTGGTAAAACGGTTCGTCATGAACTCATAGACCTCATCCATTTGCTCAATCTGGCGTTCCATATTCGAAATTTCCTTTTCGGTCATCTCGATTCTAATCTTCAAAGCGATGATTTGCTTGTTGATATTCTCGAGTTCCTTTGCAGCAAGTCTTTCTTGAAGTTTCCACTCTTCATAGCGACGTTCATATCCGGCCAAAGTCTGAATCTTGTTCGCCTGATGACGAATGATGTTGGCAGCAATTTGCATCGATGACGAAATACTACCCATCGCCGATGCCAATTTCGATCCACCAGCAACTTTCGTCACAACTTGTGGGCCACCAAAGGCGTTTACAAGCCCACCGACATACATATCAGGAACAGCAGAAGAAGCCGAAGCTGCCATGTTCAAAGCCGATGCGGCAGTATCGGTTATTACAGCTGCATCCTGCAAATCGAGAGCCTTTTGCTCCTTATCCGATATTTTCTTGATGTTTTTGTAAAATTCATATCGAATGACAGTCGATTCCCTGTTTTTCTCAAGAGATTCCAGCTGGGTTTCAAAATCCTTTATCTGGAAGTCCTTGAGTTCCCTAGATAAAGTAAGAATTTCCTGCTCATGACGAGACCGCATCAACGAAAGTGTCTCGGAATCATTTTTCTCAAGTGCCGACAAGAACGCACTCGACAGAGACTGCAATTCATGCGTCACATCAAGCGCCTTCTGTAACATCACCTGGAATCTATACAGCGGAAGCGGGGCCGAACTTTCGGACAAAGCATCCGAAATGGACACTCCAGCAGCCTTAGCCTTCACCAGCAAAGCCGGGTCTATGGGCGGTTCGTAAAGGGCAAGGGTTCTCTTTACACCGTCAATGTTCAAGCTGTTGCGTATCTTATAGAGCCTGTCTGCGACCGTATCCCAGTAACCAAGAAGCTTGTCGTTCCTCGGAACACTGAAATAGAATACAGACGAGAACACATTCGTCAAAGTATTGCTCTTGACGCTAGGCTTGCCTTGCGTAACAGTTTGTTCTTCGTTTCTAATTGCGACAAGAACATCCTCGATATCCTTGTAAACATTCGCAATAGCACCTTCCTTTTCCGTAAGGAACGTTTTCACATCAATGGCGTCAAGTATGTGGCAATCCGAAGCCTCAATATTTCGAGGGCCAAGAACTTCCGCCGCTAGGATGTACAACTGGATTGCCTCGTTGACACTTTCCATCGTATCCTGCGTAAACAGTTCGTCCGCCCATGCAATCAAGTTGTCCAGATACTTCATGACGACATATTTTTGATAAGCAGCCATGCGGTAACGTGCAATCAAGTGCGGATTGAAGGGATCCCGTTTCCACTTGTCAACAAGACTCTGGAGAGAAATCACATTCGGGAGTAAATCGTATTCAGTAGGCTTACTGATTGTTTCCAAAATGGAATCATCGGCATTTCTGTTTGCAAAGAACGGCAGGAATCTCCAGAATCTGGAGCCCTTGGGTAATTTTCTTGACCAGCGTTTTGTAATTTCGTAATCGCTCAAATCCAGCCGCGGGTCGAAAACCATCCTATACCACTTTAAAGCCTCTTCGTAATTCTGTTCCTGGAACATCTTGTCGGCAAGGAGCATAGGAACATGGAAGAAAAGTTCCCAGTTGTAAATGGCATTGGATGTTCCGAACGAAAAATCAATCATCGGAACCGGATACGGACGCGCAACCATCTTTGCCGAAGGCTTGTAATTGAGCGAGAACAGGGACTGCCCCAAATCCCAGGCTTCCCAGTCTCCGGCAATGTAGTATCCCAGATAAACGCTAAAGTAATAATTGTAATAAGAATAGGAATAATAATAGCTGTCCGAAACAGGCAACGCCTGGGTTTCTCTATTGAATAGCAGTTCATCGCCGCCATCACGATACCGCTTATAAAATTCAGGAACTAGCGGATGCGATATCAGGTCAAACTGGTACTTTGTCGAATTCACCCCAGGAACCTTGTGCACTAGGAAGGAATGTTGACCGTCCATGTAAAAGAACGGTAAATCCTCTCCCGAATAGAACGCAAAATTGATGGGCAACACGCGGAAAAGTCCCGGCGTATTCTGCAAAACCGGTTTATTTGCAGTGAGTCCAAATCCATCGTATCCGAAAAGATGCTTATCCTTTTCGACCCAGCAATTCCTTTCCAAATAACAATTACTTGGAGGGAATTCATTTACATTTCTAGATTCTTTCTTCGGAGCTGTAAACGCGACATCCCTTCCATCGACCCATATTTGAATGAATCCCGTTTCTTGGATAGACTGTTCATCTTTGTCTCGTTTTACGACAACTTTATTTTTCTTCAAAGTCGTGCCTTCCGTAACCTCGACTTCTTCAGGATTATCGTACGATATATCTTTAAAGGACGAACGGAAAACATTGACTTGCACGTATTCTGACGAACCGGATTCTACCTGGAAATGATATCGATCGTCTATTTTTTCGCCATCTTCCAAATAGACATCCCTTTCTCGTTCATACTTATCAAAAAGCACATTTTTTGTAGTCTTGATAGAACTCCACTTGTTGCCATTATGGTAAGCCCAATTCATGCGAATCTCAACTTGGTTGGTTACCTGCATTGCCCCTTCAGATTCAGCACCATCCTCTTTTTTACTAACCATAAGCGAAGGCCAAATGACATAAAGCTTCTGATTCATTAGAACAGGAAGAGCAACTTCGGCCTTGATATCCAAATCCAAGTTTTCCCACGGTTCCCATTCGCCTGAATACAGGGCCTTGGCCTTATATTTACGGATAAAGAAACGATGCGGTTCACCCCTGGTCCGGCCCACAATATGAAGCGTATAGAGAATTCCGTCTCCACCGCCATCTTCCTTGCAGGCTCCTAGAATTTCAACACCGGAGGTCTCATATATTTTTTCAAGATAATTACCTAAAGCCGTATGCATTGCCTTAGGATCGTTCCCTACCTGGCGAATTTCATCTTCCAGTTCCTTGAAGAACGGACTCTTGTCATCTCTTAAATCGGATTCAATCCAGTTTTCCGCATAAAGGAATATCTTGCGATTCGCTTCCCATACACGGTAGTTTTGCATCCATTCCCAATTTCTACGCTGTTCTTCGCTCAAGACAAAGGAACCTTCGAGACCGAGTTCCACACGGCTTACAAACTGCTGAATGGAATTCAAAGCCTGCCTAGTCCTTGAAACACTCATGTCCGGTTCCATTTCGACATCTATCAAATAGTATGAATAAATGTCGTTAGCGTCGAAGAATTTCTTAGGATAGTAGAATTTTCCAAGTTCTTGATTCTGTGAGCGGAAGCAGATGTAACTTACAAATGCATCCCGTCTTGACTTACGCAGGGTATCGCTTACCGGGGTAATAAAAGTCTGCCAATCACTCGGAGTACGCATATTACGCAGCGCGTTGTTCAAGTTCTCAACAGCATCACTGTAATCAGCAATAGCCTCTTCTCCAACCAAATCATCTGCAATTAAGGTCTGCAGAGTCGCCATATCAATGGGGGCCTTCTTGTAAACCTTCCAATAGCGGCAAAGTTGCATCCAGGCTTCTGGATCTGACAAGCTGGGGGTTGTCGCATCTGCATAGACGTCGATTCCCAAAATTTCCTTCAGTTGTCTTTCGTTTACATTCCATTTCTTTAAAAGGAAATCTTTTGACAGTTTATCATAAATCCAAGAGGAACCGAAGCATTTGGAGACATTAAAACAGAGAATCAGTTTGCGCAGAGAATCTGACAACGGATTTGATTCCGCAAACAAATTTTCGTCAGCGGGATAATTTTTCCAGTCCCACCCGTCCTCGTCGGCATCAAAAGAATTCAATGGGATGGATTGATATATATTTCCTAGCCCTATGTTGCTATAATCCGTCATCTTTGTATAGCCGTTGATTAACGCCGATTTAGACAGCAAGGCATACGCCATGACACCCGTCTCGGAATCGTTGTCAATCACCGCAAGACCGAACCAGTCAAATAAAGCCGCTCCAGAAGATGTTTGTTTGACGCTCTCAAGACGATTGTTTAAAAGATCTTCGCAAACAGAACAGCTAATACCAAATTCAGCCGTCAACTTTTCAAGGATTTCATTCCTAGCCGCTTCGGCAAAGGCTAAGAACTTGACAAGTTCTTTCGCCCATACGTTGTCGTTTAGGCTTGCTGCCGTGAACAGGGCATCGACTTCACCACTATAATCGCTACCCAGCAAACTAAGCAACCAAGTCTTTATAGCATCCAAATCGTCAGTCACAAGACTTTCTTTTTCGCAAAGTTCCAGTATATCGTTCGGAAGAAGCATGTTCTGCGAATTAGCAAAGGCGTTTATTTCTTGTTCAAGCCATTCGTAGAAAGCCGACCTTGATTCCGGAGTCGCCTCTATATCGGGGAAATCGCGCTCGATTTCTACCTGCTTATCGGACTTGGCTGATTCCCACAATTTTTGCAGGGACTCCTTTAGAGCATCAACAAACGATTCCGCTTTCTTTGCTATAACAGGGGAAAGCGGCATCGCCAAGTAAATAAGGCTGTCTTCATCCAAGGGAGAATTCAGGATATCTGTGATATTCTGGAAACAGTCTGTTAGATTTGCAAGATTCCAGTCTTTTGCAAGATCTGCGCCCAGCAGGAACCTTAACATTTCATATTTCTGCACAGAAATTCCAAGGCGTTTTGCAAACGTAGATATCCGATACAGCACCTTTAGATTTTCTTTTAAATCATCGTCGCTTAAACCATCCGAGAAGGATTCATTTTCCAATCGCAAAGCATACAACAGGTCAGTCTGGTTTACACCTAGAGAAACAGAAGCCCTTTCAAGTAGTTTGCAACGGAACTCTTCTTTTTTCTTCTCTTCGCTTACATCGTTCTGGCCATCGTCCGGCTCTGTAGAAATTCCATTGTTGTCTTCCTTATCCTCGCTTTCGGCAGGCGCAGGAAATACGCAGTCGAAATGATCGTCAGACATGTCGTACACCCATGCCAATATTTCACGAATAGAGGCGGAAGTAAGCGTCTTTAAATAGGCAACACGATCTATAGCTTCCAAATCCAAATCGAAAACAAGCGAAACATCTTCGTTGTTCCATCCAAGCAAGCGTTTTAGACGGACAAAGCGGGAAATCTTTCGGGCAAACGGTTTAGAAATATTTTCTATGCGGAACGCACCTATATCACCCAACTGATATGTATTGTTTATCGGCTCTATCGTAACGTTATCATTTTCAAATATCGAAAATAGCCGAATTTCCTGGAAGTCCTTCACAGTCAAGCCTGAACGACTCAAGAAAATAGATGCGTTAGAAAGAATCTCATCCCAAGCCCCTGTAACTACAGTAGCCTTGTCAGGACAAAGAACAGAGTTTCCTTCATTATCCAAGCCCCATAATTCATGAACAGGAATTAATGAGTTTTCATCAGTCTCATCGCCGTCTTTGGGCAACCGCAAAGTTTCTATCAGAGATGGAGACAACCTCAATGTCGTATAACGATATTCATCACCAGGAATTTTCTGAGACTGAATTAAGTCACTTACGGAAAGAGAAACGTTTTTTAACAATGCAACCATTTTTTCCGCATGGAAATTTCTCGGCAAATCCATCGGATAGACATGGGACACCAACTCTGCGTAAGCCTCATCCACTTTTCCCACAAATTCCGGTTCAGCGCGTAAATCGGAATCACTTTTTTTAGCATCCGTATTATATTTTAGTTGTCTTAAAGATTTTCTCGCCGTCAAGAACTCAAGTAATTCGACAACAATATCAATTGTCGGCAACGAAGTTTCAGCGTTCTCCTTGGTCAGCAAAAGATTCCATATATCCGGGCGCCGAATCTTTAAAAGATTGTATCCGTCTCCCTTCAGGAAATCCAGCAAGTCCATCAGATAGGCCGAAGGACTCAAAACTGACTGTCCCTTTAACGCAGCGTTTTTGTTTAATATTCCGAATAGATTTTTCCAATTTGCAACAACAGGTTGCTCAACTCTTGCCGGAGCCACATTGCTCTGTACATTCCGACTTGATTCCGCAAACAGATTCTGCGAAACACCTCTTGACGCAGACGGCAACGAATCACCTTGTTCTGTAAGTGAACCATAGTATTTAGCCATCTGTAAGGACACTTCGGAAGTGTACTGAGCTGCCAAACAATATATCTGCTTGGCGTTTTTCATTGTTTCAAGGCCATCGTGGTGCTTGGCAATAAACAATTCTTCAGATTCTTGGGCAATCTGATATGCCGAAGTAAAGCCATTTCTGAGCAAATAGACTATTGAATCGTAATCCTTGGTCAGCCTATACAGCCTTTGCAGCGTTTTTATATCGTCATTTGTAACACCAGACCCAGCACCTATAACCAATGAGCGTTTTTCAAGGAACTCATCCAAAGATATCTTGTCCAGCGAAAAATCCTTCCAATTTGTAGTTCGCAACAATTCTGCTATTTTTTTACATTTAGAAAGAACTGGATCACAATCCTCAGGATTTTCAGGCTCATCATACCTTGCAAATTTCGAAAGAAGGGCGTCTTGCGGAAGCCACGATGTAATCAACTTTTGCAGTTTTATCTTGTATAGGGACTTTTGTTCCTCTGCAGTCGTTCCGGGGAAGGTCACCGGTAACGCTAACTTCTGTTCCTTACTTCTCTGCTTGTAGCTTGACGAAATATCTTCAACCAATTGTTCCCATTGTTCTTCATCAAAATCGAGCAATACCTTTAACGAAGGTTCCACGGACGAATCTTGATTTACTATACTGACAATGGTATAATACGTCTGCTCAATGCCGTCAGAAAAATTTTCATAGAAATTTTTCAAGTCAAACACAAGTTTTAATCGAAGATACTCTTGTTCATTCACTGATGAACTCGAAGCAGAAGGATTTTCGTTTTCTAGAAAAGATTCAACATCAGCTTCAGAATCATAGAATCGCCTCAACAAATTCTCGACTCTATTGTCTAAGGGAGATTGTGCATTTTCGGGACTTGCCGGTGAACTTCCATCTGCTATTACACCAGGCAATGTTTGGGTGTCACTCCACAACGAGAGAAGGTCGCAAGCGTCCAGATCAACCTTTTCCTTCTCCGAAAGTATTGACCGACCGAGTAAATTTTCCCAAAAGGAAACAAAAGATTCAATGTTTGTTTCAGAACCTTCGTTTTCATCGGACGTAATTAAAGATTGCGAGACAGCTTCTAAAAGACAATCTTGAACTTGTTGCCGATTCGCAGACTGAAGCTTGGCAATGCTATCGAAGCCCTTTCGGCACAAGGCAAATAAACAAGATGCATAGAAAAACAATTTATTCGATTCCAACAAATCAGAGCAATAGCGTTGTATTCGATAAGCAAGTTCGTACGCCCTGAAATATGAAATTGCATCTTCCTGATTCAGACGCTCTCTAAACCCCGGAAGAACATTCTTGAACGAGGAATCTATGAAATGTTGTATTTTGTCTTCTTTTAAGGCAATCGGTTGACCATTTTTATTTAGAATACTCGTCTCATTTTCTACTACTGTAAGATAAACCTTTAGGGCTTTTTCCAACTCGTCAAATTTTGAATACAGTGTTGTTGATAAGGAATCAATAGTGAAATTTATTTCTTGACGACGCGAGGCATCAAGAACCAAGTTCGAATAATTCCATTTGGGGCAAGAGTCCACTGGAACTGACGAATTTTCATCTTCCTTTAAATAGAATTTTGCAAAAAGGGAAATTTTGTCTTTGGGGTCGTCAGGGCTCGGAATTTGGATATTATGCGGCAAACAAGATGGAGAATATACTATCTCGTAACAGCCATTCTCGTCCGTTATTGCAGCTGTCGAGTTTAAAGCATGATATATAAAAGCGTGTACATTTTTCGTATTCACAAAATCTAAACAGACAGCCTTAACATAAACATCCTTCAACGGACGGCCAGAATGATTTACCACGCGTCCATAGACTACGTAGTTGTCTTCCGTTGTTGGAATTGTCTGCGGAATAACAATAGATACACTCTCATCCATTGTTGGCGGATAATCCACATAGAATGTATGCAATAAACTTCCCGTCAGATTATATATGCAAAGAGCTAAATTAGGCGCAGTTCTATCTAAATCACCCCTTTGAAAAGAATCTTTTGTATATGATATTTCAAAAGTCCCATCATTTTTGATGACAGCACTACTCAAATAATGGTTTGAATCACCATAATAATCAAAAGCCTTAACTATCCCGGTCGTTAAAAGTTGACCATTATCGTATGCAACAGTCCCCGCAATTTTCCAAATTTCTTGTGGGGGATTCTCCCCGCCCGGATTATCGCCACCTGGGTTATCCCCACCCGGATTCTGCGTTCCGGACTGTCCAGAACCGCCCTCTTGTTCTTGGTCAATTATAAAAGAGAAAACCTGTTGGCTTTCGAACGCCATGAGGTCCCCTGATTCCCATATGATATTCCCCTGATAGTCAAATACCTGTATTTTGACATCCGGGTGCTGGATAGTCGGATCACCATTCTGGAAATTGGCACTTGAATAGGTGATTTGATACGAACCGTCTTCATTGAACCCAGACTCGCCCAAATAGCGCCACGTTCCATTACAAACATGAAACGCCTTTATAATTCCGGTGGTGAAGGGATTTCCGTTAAGGTAGGTAATTCTACCGGAAATAAACCATGTGTAAGGAACTGGGTATGTCATATTTTTCTCACCTTTTAGAAACAATAATGTAATATACAATAAGGAATGGAACAAAGTAAAAAAGATATTGTTGGCAAAATTAATTTTACATTAAATTCATAAACAACGCCGTTTTAAGCAATTTCTTTTCAAAAAAACATCTTTACGAACAACATTGGTAAAATAATACTTTACTTTTTCAAATTAGTCGCACTTTTCCGAATACCAGCACAAGCCCAGGCGTTGCGGGTGCGGCGTCTGAGCACCCGCTAGAAGGGGTGGAGAGCTACGAAGTGCGAGCCAGGGGGATACCTCCCCCTCCCATACACAAAAAAGACCGCAGCATTTTATTGCTACGATCTTTAATGTTCTGGATCCTTCGACTTCACGCCTTACGGCGTTACGCTCAGGATGACACGCCTAATTAAATCTCTTCAATGGAGGAATGGTATTCCTGGAGAGATTTAACTTCGCCCTTGCCAGCCTTGGCAGCGGCGATGCCCTTGACGGTGTCGAGAGCGGCGGCCAGGGTGGTGATGTAAGGAGTCTTGTACTTGATGGCAGCCTTACGGATGGCGCTTTCATCGGCAACAGCGTCGCGGCGAGCCCACGGGGTGTTGATGATGAGGTTCATCTGCTTGTTCAGGATAACATCCAGAACGTTCGGGCGGCCTTCGGCGATCTTGTTCACCACTTCGCACTTGACGCCAGCCTTTTCGTAGAACTTGGCGGTGCCTTCGGTTGCGTAGATCTTGAAGCCCAGTTCCTGGAAAACACCGTAAGCCGAGTGTAGCGGCCACGCTTGCGTGGACATTGCCGAGGCGAAGGTGTTTCTGGAAACGTTGACCCACTTCGATAGCCTGGTCGCAGAGGTTGGTCTTGTCAGACAAACTAATCAGCACGGCACCGGAAGACGGCAGGATGGAGC
>NZ_QGDU01000056.1 GCF_003149045.1 Fibrobacter sp. UWR4
GAACCGAACATAGGCGAAAGCATTTCGCTGAAGGATTCTGCAATGGCAGCACCGGAAAGGCCCACTGCGAACAGACGGATGTAGCTAATCACATCCACAAAGTTGTTCACGATGTTCAAGGCGAGCATAGGAATAGAAATCCATTCTTCCTTGAGTTTGGAAGGGGGCACAGAGAACAGCACCAGAAGCACTACGCCAGCGATGAGCACGTAGATCATCGGAGTGGAAGTAGGACCGCTGAAGAAGTTTCTGAACACTTCCGGGACCTTTTCGCCCAGCACCATGTTTCCTGCCAGGAAGAACATGTACCAGGTGGAGAACAGCCAGCCAAGCTGAGCCAGAGCCGTAGTACTCTTACGCTGGATCTGGACAATCACATTCCAAACGTGTGCAATAGTCAGATGGACCACTGCAATGCAGAAGCAGAAGAACTGCATGTTGGAAGACTGACGGATCCAATGCATGGCATTCTTCAGACCCTCGGGGCAGAAGGATGCATTAGCCAAGTCAAGATTAGCAACCCAGGGAGCAATTTCCGGGGTCAAACCGAGATAGCTAGCATTCATGATGCCCCAAACAATGGTAGCACCACTCATAAGGTACATAAAGCTAAAGCCTGCACTCTTGGATTTCGGAGCCTTCTTGCGGGCAACGATAGTGAGAGCCAGGAACAGAGCTCCGTAGAAGGCATCACCAACGATGATGGCAAAGAACAGGCTGAAGAAAGCCAGGAACACTGCGGAAACATCAATTTCCTTGTAGCCCGGAACGATACCGATAATATCGTACAGGAACTGCATGGGTTTCGCAATGGGCTTGTGGGTCAAAAGCGTGGGCACCATGTCGTCGTCAGAAGGATCTTCTTCGCGGACGCCCCAGCCGTTTGCCTTTGCTGCTTCCTGGATTTCAGACATGCGATTCGCAGGAGCAAAGCCCTGAATCATGGCGATGCTTGCACCAGCCAGCATTCCGCTTGCAGCTTCCTGAAGGTCGTATTCTTCGTCGGCATCAGCCAGTTCAGAATCGATTTCGGAACGCTTGGCAGCAAGACCTTCCAGAGTCTTTTCGGCCTTTGCAAGTTCTGCATTGGCGGCGGAGAGCTTCTGGCGCATTTCGGCCAAGGACATAGACGGCAGAGGAAGTTCCACAGCATCCTTTACGGCTGCGGGAGCTTCACCCTTGCTAATGACTGCATAAAGATTGCCAGTAAGGTTCTGACCGAAGGGCAGCACAACGGCACCATCATCAGCAGAAATAGTCTTGCTGGGATCAACTTCATAGAGTTTTACGAAAACACCGCTCTCTTCCAGAGACTTTACAGTCTGCGGGTCCAGATTGCCGAAGTTGTCAAGGCGGTTCAGGTCGTTATGGAGCTTGGAGATTTCGTCCGTAGCGTCCTTCTTGACCTGCACCATCTGATGCACGGCTTCGACTGCGGGCTGAGAAGCGATAGATGCGTCAAGAGCGACGGCATCCTTCCCTGCCTTGGCGGGGATTGCTTCGAGAGCCTTGCGGATTCGCATGACCTTGGACTTGGCGGCATTCAGCTTTACGCCCGTGGGATTTACCAGCGGGGTAACGTGAAGGATGCCCATCTCGCGGAGCTTTTCAAGAGAAGCCTCGCGTTCCTTATCCAGGCAGAGAATGGTTACTTTCTTCATAGGAGTAATCATGCAGCTACCCCCTTATTCTGAGCGGCGGCGGCATCCTGTGCAGCGGCACGTGCGGTAGACTTGCCCTTTGCAAGCTTACTGCGGGCCACGCCAGAGGTCTGCTGGTCACCCAGGAAGATGTTAATCTTACGGATGTTATCCTTGGCTTCGGGAATCTTGACCTTTTCGAAAAGATTCACGCGCTGGCTTGTGGTACGAAGTTCCTGAGAAAGAAGTTCGTACTGACGTTCCAGAACGCGGCGTTCCAGGCGCAGGGAAATAAGGCCCTGCAGACTACGGATACCGTCGTCCAGCCAAACCGGCGTAGCAAAGAAGTCAGGGATGGTCACATTGAAGTCTACCCCATCGTATGTAGGAATGCGGACACCGGCGATATTACCTTCGCCCTGGCGCACTTCCTTCACCGACAGGTACTTCGACCAGTCGATAGGTTCGGCATACAGCGAAATCCAGGAGGACATGCTCTTGCGGAGCTTGTCTTCCTCGTCGCGCTTTGCCATCACCCTCTCCTGGAGCGTACGCATTTCCATCTGCAGCTGCTGCTTCTTGAGCAACAGCGTGGGCAGATAGCGCTGGAAGCGCTTCAGTGCGTCACGTTCCGCCTTGAGGGCGTTTTTGGTTAACTTGACTTTAGCCATTAATTACCCCTTCTTGGGCCAATACTGACTAATCATCTTGGAAGGAATACCGGTTTCTTCGGGCTGGAAGCAGTCGGCAAGAATGGTCCAGCCAAGATCCAGAGCCTGTTCCAGAGGAATGTTCACGGACAGGTCCATCATTTCCTTTTCGAAACGCTGGCCGTACTTCAACAACTTCTGGTCCCAAGTACTCATGTTAAAGCCCATGGACTGCTTTTCAAGGGTTTCCTTGTAAGAAGCGTAGAGCTGGATCATGGTATTCATAATGGTACGGTGGTCGCTACGGGTCTTACCGTTCACCTGCTGCTTCAAACGAGACAGAGAACCGAACGGTTCAATACGGCCCTTACGCAGATAGAACTGACCTTCGGTAATGTAACCGGTGTTATCCGGAACCGGGTGGGTCACGTCATCGCCAGGCATGGTGGTAACGGCAAGGATGGTAATGGAACCGGAACCTTCGAAGTCCACAGCCTTTTCGTAACGGCTAGCGAGAGAAGAGTAAAGGTCGCCAGGATAACCACGGTTAGAAGGAATCTGTTCCATGGTAATGGCAATTTCCTTCATGGCGTCAGCAAAGTTGGTCATATCGGTGAGAAGCACCAGAACGTTCTTGCCTTCGGTTGCAAACTTTTCGGCAACGGCGAGGGATGCATCAGGCACCAGCAAGCATTCCACAATGGGGTCAGATGCAGTGTGCATGAACATCACAGTACGGCTAAGAGCACCGTTCTTTTCAAGGAAGTCCTTGAGGTACAGGTAGTCGTCGTGCTTCAGGCCCATACCGCCAAGAACGATGACGTCCACTTCAGCCTGCAGAGCAATACGGGCAAGAAGTTCGTTATACGGTTCACCAGCGATAGAGAAAATCGGGAGCTTCTGAGACACCACCAGGGTATTGAACACGTCGATCATGGGAATACCGGTACGGACCATGGTCTTCGGGATAATACGCTTTGCGGGGTTCACGGAAGGGCCGCCAATTGCGATACGTTCGCCATCGACTTCCGGACCGTTGTCACGGGGCTGACCAGCACCGTTAAACACGCGGCCAAGGAGAGCTTCGGAATAAGGAACCTTCATGGGTTCGCCCAGGAAGCGGACTTCGGAATCGGTAGAAACGCCACGGGCGCCTGCGAAAACCTGCAGGTCAACCATGTCACCGTCAATACGGATCACACGGGCGAGAGAAGTACCGAAAGAGCTAGTAACCTGAGCCAGTTCCTGGTTGGCAACGCCTTCTGCCTTCAGAGAGATCACAGAACCGGCGATGCGTTCAATACGATGGTAAGCAACATTATGCATTGACAGTTACCTCCTTCACGGAAGCAGTAATATTGGATTCAATTTCCTTGAATTCTGCGGAATCCATTGCAACGCGGTTCCAGTCCTTGGTAGCCTGAGTGAGCTTCAGGAAGAAGGTACGTGCAACATCCTTTTCTGCAAAGGACATGGGAGTCTTGAGAATTTCATAAACCTTGCCGAACACATACTTCTGACGGTCGCCAGTGCAGGCGGCGTCAATTTCGTGGTATGCGTCCTGCTGCAGATAGACTGCATCCAGGTATTCAGACTTGAGGTAGGTAATGAAGTCATCGATAGAGGTACCTTCTTCACCCACCACCTTCATCATGTTGTTGACGTCAACGCCAGCAGCAAGAATCTTGCGGGCATCGGCAACCTTCTTGGAATCGATGATGCCTTCGTACTTGGACCAGGAATCCAGCGGGTGGATTGCCGGGAAACGGCGCTGGTCGGAACGTTCACGGCTAAGGCCGAGGAATGCGCCCACCACCTTAAGGGTAGCCTGGGTCACGGGTTCTTCGAAGTTACCACCTGCCGGAGAAACGGAACCGCCGATGGTCACGGAACCAGTGGAACCATCCTTCAGGCGGACAACGCCACCGCGTTCGTAGAAGGCAGCGATCACAGATTCGAGGTAAGCCGGGAAGGCTTCTTCACCGGGGATTTCTTCCAGACGGCCGGACATTTCACGAAGAGCCTGTGCCCAACGGGAAGTGGAGTCAGCCAACAGCAACACGTTCAGGCCCATCTGGCGATAGTATTCAGCCAGGGTCACGCCAGTGTAAACGGAAGCTTCACGAGCAGCCACCGGCATGGAAGAAGTGTTACAAATGATAAGGGTACGTTCCATGAGGGACTTACCGGTACGGGGGTCGATCAACTCAGGGAATTCGCGAAGGGTTTCCACCACTTCACCAGCACGTTCACCGCAAGCGGCGAGGATCACGATGTCCACGTCGGCGTAACGGCTCATGAGCTGCTGCAGCACAGTCTTACCGGCACCGAAGGGGCCCGGAGTACAGAAGGTACCGCCCTGCATCACAGGGAAGAAGGTATCCACAATGCGCTGCTGCATGGTCAGCGGCTTGGTGGGGCGAAGACGTTCTTCGAAAGCCTTGATAGGCATCTTCACCGGCCAGGTCTGGACCATCTTGATTTCAATCTTTTCGCCCTTTTCGTTCTTGACTACTGCGACGACGTCTTCGACAACGTGTTCGCCAGCGGCAACGACGGATTCTACGGTCACCTTGCCGAGAACCTTGAAAGGCACCATGATGCGGTGGGTGAACACGCCTTCGGGTACGGTACCGACGGTGTCACCAGCGACCAAAACGTCACCAACCTTGGCTACCGGGGTAAAAGCCCACTTCTTGTCGCGGGGCAGAGCCGGCAGGTACTTACCGCGCTGCAGGAAGAAGCCGCACTGTTCGGCAAGTTCCGGCAGGGGGTTCTGAAGACCGTCAAACACCTGGGTCAGCAAACCGGGTCCAAGTTCCACGGAAAGAAGTTCACCGGTGAATTCCACTTCGTCGCCAGCCTTGAGGCCGGTGGTGTCTTCGAACACCTGAAGTTCAGCGTAGTCGCCGCGGATACGGATGACTTCGCTCTTCAGCGGGATAACTTCGGACTTGCCTTCTGCATTCTTGGAAAGCAACTTGGCGTATGCCACTTCGTTTTGAGATACGGCGCTTTCGAACTTGACGCGAATCAAGTTACCGTTGACGCCGATGATTTTTCCGATACTAGCCATTGAAAATGGACCTCCGGTCATTCCTGCACGTGGGCAGGATCGTTTGCATTAATAACTTCGATAACAGCTGCGTCGCCGGCCTCTTCAGAAAGGCGGGCCCAACGCGTACAAATCATAAGCTTTACAGCGTAAGCGTAAACATGCTTTACGGTTCCCTCCCCTACACCGGCGAGAGAATCTACAAGCCAGAAGCGGGCCTTGTCGATGTCCTGCTCTTTTTCCATAGGATTCGACTTGGCGAACGCATCCGAAATCATCTTGGCGAAGGTGACGTCGTAGCCAGGGAAAGAACGTTCGGCAAAACGAACTTCGGGGCCCCATGCCTGAGCACGGAGCCTTCCGGAAACGTTCTTCATCTGGATTTCGTGAGCCTGATAGGACTTCACGAACTCATCGTCAGAAGGTTCATCGTTAAGCAAGGCGTTCAATGCTTCCAATTCAGCCTGGTCCAGAGCGCCCTCGCAGCGGCTACGGAAATCATCCATAGTCACGGGCGGAACGTCACCCAGGTTGATCATCGGCAATGAAGCCATTAAATAAGAAGGAGAACTCATTGATTCGCCTTAATTACTTTGCCTGTGCTGCAGCGTTAACAACCTTGGCCAGCTGCGGGCGGAGCAATGCAGAAAGAGCGTCTGCCATTGCCTTTTCGGTAAATTCGTGGGTGACCTTGCCACCGTCCAGCTTGACGCGGAAGCCATACTTGACACCCTTATCGCTGGAAACTTCAACACCGTTGGAGAGCTGCTTTGCAAATTCGCCGGTAACGAAAGAAGCGAGCTTCTTGGCATCGGCTTCGCTGAAGTCCACTTCGACATGGGCGCTGTAGCCCTTAGCCAGAGAAAGGAGCATTTCCTTGACGGTAGATTCGTCCAGGGACTTTTCCACCTGGAGGGAGAGCAGGTTAAGAATCATATCCTGAAGATTCTTGCCTACAGAGAGAAGAAGATCGCGTGCGGACTGTTCCAGAGTGCGTTCGCTACGTTCGGTAAATGCTTCTGCGTCCTTATCGGCCTTGGCAAGCTTTGCCTGGGCTTCGGCTTCGGCGGCCTTTACGATTTCGGCTGCCTTTTCCTTAGCTTTAGCAATAATTGCCGCTGCATCATTTTCGGCCTTGTCAACAGCATCTTTCTGGATGCGTTCCATAAGGTATTGCAAATCTTCTGCCATATTATATCTCCAAATAAATCATTATCCCGATAAAAGCTCTCTCCATACGGTTTCACACAGAAAAACGTCCGAAAGAAGCCTTTCAGAAAAAAGTTCGGTAAGAATATACAAGTAATTTTTCTAAAAAGACTAGTTTTTCTTGAAAAAAAAGAAAAAATCGGGACGAAAACCCCGATTTTGTGGATGAATTGTAAAGTCCAAGAGCAGTTTTTCAAAAAGATTCCACAAAGTAAATAAAACTTTTCAAATTCTTATAATTATATGTTTTGAATTTCATCACATTTCGTGATGATTTCTACTTTTTCATCTTTTCCTTGCCCTTGGCGATGGCATCCTTTGCCAACTTATCCACCAGTTCGTTCCATTTCACTCCCGTATGGGCGGCAACTTTCTCGAACTTTACGCGATGGAGGTAAGGCTGTGCGGCAGACACGTACCGTTTGGCAATGTTACTCTTGGCCTGCCACTCCCCCTTTGCCCAGCGGGCAATACCTTCGTAGTCATGACAGATGACACCATTCTTATCGTTGGCATCCAGCCACTTCATGGCCTGATAGGAAGCCATCACTTCCCCATCGATATTTCGACTTTCCGCCTCAAAGGCCGTAATGCCAGACCCTCGGGCGATTTCCTCGTCATTTTCGGTCACCACAAAGCCCCAGCCGGAGTAAGGAAACCCAGGCGAGAACGAACCATCAACGAACACGCGGATACCGCCGGGAGCAGGAGCCACCATACCGGATATCCAGGCCTCAGCCTCCGCCATGGTACCAAAGGACTTGAAAAGCACACCCTTAACACCATGGGTTAGCTTTTCACACTCGGCCCAGGTGGTAACAATCTTACTTTCCGTAGGGGTCTTAATTGCGTAGAACTTTGATTTTGCCATAAGTAAAATTTAGTTAAAATAGTTATATTTCGAGTCGTGAAACCATCTCTTTATTTTGCAGACCGATTCCGTTACTTCTTTAAGCGATTCTACAGCGAAGTCAAGCTGTTCGAATGGTTCAGGGAACGTGCGGGCGAAGAAACCGGGAACATTGTCCTCCCGGACATGCTAAAGGGATGTCCTAAGACACTGATTTTCCTGCCCAAGGATATTGAGCAGTCCTCTAAATTTCTGAAGGGGCTCTCCCCGAAGATCATCAAGAATACAAGATTCTGTGTTCATGAATCCTTACAGGCTACCGTCGCCACCCATCAGGGCCACGCATTCTATTATAGCGATTCGGAATGTCGCTATGGGGAAACCGCATTCGAGACCCTGGAAGAAAAGATCCGTGAGTACGCTCCGGAAATTTGCGTCTACGTAGGTGAGAATTTCCTCCCCCGCCTGTATCTAGCAAAGATCAGCGGCGCAAATGTGAGAATAGGCTTTAACAGCGAAGATGTTTACCCCTTCCTGAACATGAGTCTCCGCCCGGACAAGTCCACCGAAGCAGCCTTACTCAACCAGTATTTCGAGGTTCAGTAATGCAGAAGGGCTTTTCTACCATCATTACGGAAAATGGCGGCTATGCGGACCTCCATCTGCATACCAAGCTTTCCGATGGTACACTGGATGTGGAAGAACTGCTGACCCTATGCAAGAGAAAGGGGCTGCGCTGCATTTCCATTACGGACCACGACAACCTGGATTCCTACAATCTGGCTATTGAACCTGCAAAGGCCATCGGTCTCGAGATTATTCCGGGAATCGAGATTTCTTCTGTATGGCAAGGAAAGGACATCCATATTCTGGGTTACTACTGTGACCCTACCAACCTGGCCCTGAACATGGAACTGCAGGATTTTGCCAAGCAGCGCATTACCCGAGCCAAGGCCATCATCAAGAAGCTGAACAATCTTGGAATAGACATTACCTACGAAAAGGTGCTGAGCTATTGCAAGGGAAAGGTCATTGGACGCCCCCATATCGCCATGTCCCTGGTGGATGAGGAATATATCGGAAGTTTTTCCGAGGCATTTACCAAGTACCTGGGCGACGGCTGTGTCGCCTTCGTGGAAAAGAAGGGCCTGAACCCCCAGCAGACCATCCGCCTCATTGAAAATGCAGGTGGAATTGCAGTGCTCGCCCACCCCTACAAGTCTGGCGTCAGTGACGAATTCATTGAGCAGATGGTGGAATGGGGCGTACAGGGCATGGAAATCTATACGCCGTCCCAGAAGGGCGCCGTTGGACGCAAGTACAAGGAAATGGCCCAGCATTACGGGCTTGTGGGCACAGGAGGATCTGACTTCCATACGGAAAGTGGCACTTACCCGCCCAACTGCACCAAGATGCCCTATACGGTGGTCCAGGCCCTCAGGGAACGTCGCGAAAAGTTCCGTGCCGAGTGGTAGTTTCCGATGGTCGACCGCCTCCAACAGATATTTACACTAAAGTGCCTGTTCTTGCTGGTACTGTTTTTTGCAGGCTTTACCCAGGCAGAGATTATTCGTCAGGACAAGTCCACCCGTCCTACCGCCCAGGACTCCGTCTTTAAGACGCCCTGGGGTATTGACCCTGCACCTCGTGAGACCGACGCCGGTCGTTGGGTCCTTCCCCTACGTGAAGTCATGCAGCGCACTTACGATGTTTCCGGCCAGAAATCCGAATGGGTTCTGGGAACATCCATTTTGGGAAACCCGGAACTGGACGCAAGCTCCATGGGCATGGCCACCCTCTCCAGGCGTTACCCCAGCAAGTTGGCAGGGCTCTATACCACCCGCTTAAGTTTTGACGGATCCACCCTGAACCTGAACGGGGATAACGGTATCCTGCTGGAAGAACCAAAAGGCATCGCTGTTGACACCCCCGTTACCGACCTGAACTGGGAGCGGCCCGCCTTTAGCGGAAACGCGCTGCACTTGGATTTCAGGCGCTTGATAACCGACTCTGTCACCTTGGATTTAGGATTGTCCGCCCACTCCAATGTGGATTCCAAGGAATACAGCTACACCAACGTAACCCACTCCCCTTACTTTGCCCTTGGTCGCGACTCAACCCAGATTCCCTTTGGCGGAAGAAACATCGCCATGAACAGCATGCATATCCAGCCCACCCTGACCTGGCGCTTTGGATACGGCAAGGCATTTGCCAAGGTAAACTACTTTAGCCTGGAAAATGCGGACAACACTAACCACAAGGTGCAGCTGGATACTTTGGACAAGTCCATCCGAACATTCCTTGCAGACCCTTATACCATCGACATCAAGGCAATGACCTACGGCGCTGGCGTGGAGTTCTACCCCATCAAGGGGCTAACCATTTCTACGGACATTACCTACGGCGAACATGAAATCGAGGAAGACTCCCTGGCAAGAGTGGGAGTTTCCGTAGAAGAGTATTACGACACCCTGGGATACGTTCACCGGGATACGACGTTCTACGACACGGCAAAGACCATCAACTACCAGACCGTTTACGGAAACGCAGGCGTTTCCTACCATACGATTCTAAATCCCGCACTGAAGTTTAGTTACGAGTTTTTGAACGGATCCAGTGACGGAAGCCATAAGGAAACCATGACCTACCAGCAGGACCGTGAGCTTGGATACGTGGAGCTGTCGGACACCTTGGGAGGCTGGTTCCTGTTTAGAACGCAGGCAGGTATGCAGCGCAACAGCTCTGTTCTGGACACGGTCGAATTTGCCAAGGCATATTCCGTGGACGTACTGGCACTGTTGCCGTTCCACCTTCGACTGAACGGAACTTACCGCCACGACAACCGATTCCCGGATCTAGCGCAGCTTAAGTTTGGCGAAACAGGCCGACTGGCATTCCCCAACAAGGATTTGAAATTCGAGGAAAGGGACCGGGCCACCCTCAATGCAGGCTGGCAGATGCGTGATGTGTTCTACGGCCTGGGATTCCGTTTTGAGAATGCAGACAACCTGATTAAACCCGCCTGGGTAAAAGAGGGGGAAGTGGATTCCACCAGCCGTCTGGACGAAGTCTACCGATGGGAAAACATCGACAACGTAAAATCCCTGGACTGGATTCTTCAGGTTGGTTTTAGGCTTGGCAACTGGAAATTCTATCTGGAACGCGGGGAAACTCTGGACAGAAACAGAATCCTTCTGGACACACCCCGCCTTTACTACAAGGGAAGCATTCACTGGCAGAACCGTTTTGTCCAGGACCGCCTAGGCGTAAGCGTACGTGTGGACTGGCAGTGGTTTGGCGACCGCTATGACTGCACCATTAACGAATTCGGAAACCCCGAACTGGAATACATGAAGAAGTATCTGGCTCTGGATTTCGAAGCCCGCATGCAGATCCTTACCTTTGAACTTTACAGCAGGATCGAGAACTTCAACCACAGCATTTACATGCCCGAATCCGGCTATACTCCTGAAGGGCTGCGAATCGCCTACGGCATCGTATGGACTTTTGGAAACTAGGCTAGACGTCCCCACCGCTAAAGCCGAGGGATTCTTCTAGCCAGTTATCCGTACGCTGCACGGAAACACGACTTTGGTAAGATTTTTTACCGGCACGATGCTGCGCCCACTTTACCGCCCAGCAGGAACAAGGACCCGCATAAGAGCAAAGCGGCAACAAGGAAGAAGGCAGATTGCGTCGAAGAACGTCATCCTCGAAACTTGCATTTTGGACATAATATGGGCCTTGGATACGCACTTTGCGTATCGTGATGTTAAACTTGGGAATGGGAGCCCTCACCATGAGGGTTCCCGAGAATCTTTTTATGCGAAATTTTTTAGGAGATTGGTGTTACTCCACCATTACACAACGGACGGAGAAACCTTGCGTTTTCAGAACGTTATCAAATTCAAGAATCGTACTTGTACTTGCAGAAAATGACGATCTAACAGTTTCTATATTCAATTCCTCAGGATAGTACCAATATGTACCCGTATTTACGTTTCTAAAACTTTGGTTAAACAAATACCCAGCACCAACCAGGGAATAGCCGGTAGTATTATAGCCACTAAACCTATATTCAGAACGCACGCCCTTAATGCCATGATTGTTACCATCTGCATTAACGATAGTGTACATGTCGTTATAGGTCTGCAGGCGCCAACCGGTCGGACAAATTCCTTGGTGTTTTTCCTTAATCAGGTCTGCACAGCTCTTTGTATTGCACTCGCTGGGTAGAGCCATCATTTCGGCCCACTGGTACAGGCCGCCATACTTGTCACAATAGGTGGTATCATTATCATAGCAGTAACGCTCTATCTTCGTATCATCTTCTTGATTTTTCCTGCCACGGACCATTTCGCCGATATTCAGATTTTCGGCCATGACTGTCACAGTATTGGCTTTACCGCTGGTATCCTTACCAGTAATAGTGATGTAGTAGTAGCTACGGCCATTACGTTCATCGGTAAACTGCTTATACGCACCACCATTGTATTTTGAACTTTCCAGAAATTTAGAATGATCAAAGGGCACATATTCGCTGCTGCTGGAAATCTTCACAGAACTGGAGGAAGACTTAGCACTGGAACTAGAAGCAACAGAAGAACTGCTCTTTGCTGTGCTAGAAGAAGACTTTGCGCTAGAGCTAGAAGCAACAGAGGAGCTGCTCTTAGCCGAGCTACTGGATCCTTCGCTCGATGAGCTCAGGATGACGCTGGAAGAGCTGCTGCTCTTTGCTGAGCTGGAGCTGCTCCTGGCTTCGCTGGAGGAAGAAGATTCCTTGGCGCTGGAAGAGTACTTAACATCAGAGGAACTGCTCTGGATGGCGCTTGAAGAAGAGCTGTCGATTTCGTCGTCATTAGCGCTGGAGCCGTTATCGCCACCGCAGGCCACGAACATGACAGCTGCGATAGACAACATAAACAGATATTTGGTCATATGTTCTCCTAACTTTCTCTCAAAAATATAATAAATGCCCCGATGAACAATCACCGGAGCCTTTTAATCAATGTTCAGAAATAGAATTAGCTTTTCGCATTCCCAGAGGCAATCTTGTCTGCCAGTTCCTGCACTTTTTCAAGGGGAAGCTTGAGAACGCGTGCAACACGATCCACAGAATCACCATCACGAAGGAATGCTTCGGCGTCACCCAGTCTCGCTTCGTCGCGGCCTTCTTCACGGCCTTCTTCACGGCCTTCGCGGCGGGCGGTTCCGATTCGTGTCTTGATTTCAGCCTCTGTGACCATACCTGCTGCAATCTCCTTGATAAAATTTTTCTCGAGTGCGTTCACCATCATCCGGCGGTAGACATCCGCAATGACGGGATCCTTCGTCTTGGGGGCGTCCTTCGCGGAAGCCATCCTGGTGAAGAGTTCCAG
>NZ_QGDU01000057.1 GCF_003149045.1 Fibrobacter sp. UWR4
GAACAATCGGCCGAGAAAACGACTTGGATTTCTCACCCCATTAGAGTATATTTCTAGGCAAGTTAAACAAATTTACTTGGCGACTTAAATTCGCCAAATTAAAAACGTTCTTGAATTACTTCACGATGAACATTCCGTTTTGCATGGAAGCTCTGTTCTTGACTTTTTTGCCGTTCAGGTCAAAGACGCTTGGATTCTTTTTGTTCATCAAAGAACGAGCTCCAGTATTCTGCGGTGTCATTCCCTTTTCTATGCTCAGGACTGACTGGTCGATTTCGTACTTGTCCCAACCGGGCATGTCTTCCAGGGTGAGAACATAGTCACTACTCATAACTGTTTTCCAAGTTTCCTTGGTATTGTCGTTTGCCCAGCCGTCCATGGCGTAATCACCGTACCAGGGCATGAACCAGCTCCAGTTTGCGCCATCGGCCTTCATTTCGTCGGGGAAGGGAACGGAGCCATTTTCGCTAAGGGCGATAATTTTACGACCGCCGAAAATATCCTTCACGGTTTCAAAACTACCCACAAGGCTGGAATGATTTGCTTCGCGGGGGTAGTAATAGTAATCGCGGCCAACAACGTCCACGTATTCGTTTCCAGGATACCAATCTAAAGCGTCGCTGGCTTCGTCGGTGGTCCAAACCCAGATCAGGTTATGAAGTCCTTTATCCTTGGTGAAATAGTCGAACATCAAACGGTATAGGGCGACACAAGCTTCTGCGCCGTCGGTTCCCCACCAGAACCACTTACCTGCAGCTTCGTGAAGGGGACGCCACAGAACAGCGACGTCTGCTTTTTGCAAAACCAGAAGACTGTCTGCAATCATGTCCATATCGCGGATAATGGCTTTGTATTCGTCGGATTCAGTTTTCCATTTTTTCGTGGTTAGATCGTATGCCTTTCCGATACTGAAATCGGTGTAGGGATCGTTTCCGCTAGATTTTGTATAGAAGGCTTCCACATCATGCATGGGGTCTTTCCAGTGCCAATTGAATTGCGGAATGCCGCCTTGTTCCCAAACATACTGTGCCATGGCGATGGAGGCGTGGGTATAGCCCTGGTACCATTGCTGATCGGAATTCTTTCCGGAAGAATGGAGAAAATCAAAGCCGACGAGAACCACGTTCTTACCGGTAGCTTCTCCGATGTATTTCAGTTCCGTCTGCGTTTCGTAGGTCTGGGGAGTGTACTGTCCGTTGTTTTCGAAGGGACGTTCCGTCATGACGCCGCTAATGACTTTCTTGCCGAAATTTGCAACAAGGAAATTATACAGTTTCTTGGCGCTTTCGGTGGGCTCGGGCGTTACAGGGTTGGGGGATAAGGCAAACGGAGTTGCTTCGTATTCCGTAAGTTCGATGTAGTCCAGGTTTACCCAGCCCCAGGAATGGACGATGCCGATGGTGTTTTCTCCCTTGGTCAACTTGATTTTTCCAGCGCCCTTGATGGTGCTGAATTCGTCGTTCATACCAAAGGAAATCTGTCCAGCGGAAACTCCGTTGATGGTCAAGTTCTGGATCTTGTCGGTGCCGCCAGTGGGCAGCATGTAGTTTGCCCAAAGGGTGTAATAACCGGTTTCAGGGACGCTTACCTTGAATTCCAGGTTGCCTTCTTTCATGGCGACGTAGGATCCACCAGAAACAGCTGGGTTTTCAACAATCTCAACTTTATGATCATCTGCAAGGACTGCAGATTCCGCCTCCAAGCGGATGGGGGCGGCATTTGCTGCGGTAGCGCCAATCAAACTTGCGAGAGCAATTCCATACTTCACGTTAAAACTTCCCATAAACACTCCTGTTTTCGCCCTTAAATCTATATTCGTCCCCTAAAATTTCAAAATGTGTCGACAAGATCCAATGGTAAAAATGTTGAACAAGTCGCACCAAATGAAAACTTTTCTTAAAAAGGAAAAGGCTGCAGTTTTTACCTGCAGCCCTATAGTCTTTTAGTTGCGTGTGTCGCGAGATTTGCGGCACTCTATGGATGTTATCGTGCGATAATCTGGGTGGCGGAAATGCCTGCGCCAGAGACACGTACGATGTACTGACCCTTGGAAAGGTCGGACATGTCGAAGGCGTGAGTGCCTGCGCTCAGAACGCCGTGGAACAGAGTTGCCACTCGCTTACCGTTCATGCCGAATACGTCAACGCTTACGTCACCAGCAGTTGCTGCGGTAAACATGACGCTGTTGCCCATGACGGACATCTTGGTGGCAGAAACAGCTTCTGTTGCGCGGAAGACGGTGGTGCCGTTTCCGTTGGGATTGCCGCCCATGACGTAGTCTTCGTTATACACGATCTTGATTTCCGGAATCTGTTCTTCAGTGTTACCGAAACCACGTCCGAAGGCGTCGTACTTGTCTTCGTTGAAGTTGAAGAGCATCTGGTCACCGGCGGCGATATCGTCATAAATCACGGTACCGGTATATCCTGCGGCATAGTTTGCGATAATGATGGACAAAGTCTTATTGCGATCGGCAAAACTGGAAATGTCAATAGAGCAGGTGGCCTTTTCGCCTGCGGCAACCTTACAGCTGCCATCCGTTTCTGTCCAGGTCCAGGAATCGGTGAGTTTCAGAATGAGATACAGGTCCGCGTCAGAATCGCCATTGTTCTTGGCGGTCCAGGTGAAGGTGGTTGCCTTGGAGAGGTCCCAACCGCCCTTATTCTGATATTCGATCTGGGCGTTGTCATCACCGTAGGTCACTGCCATCTTGCCGTCGCCACCACCGGCAACAATTGCCACATCCTTAATCTTGATGGACGCTTCCGCAGTTGCGGCGAGTTTGGTCATGGCATCAAGAGCGGGGTCGATGGTATAGCTATAGCCGCCGAAGTTTGCTTCCGTCTTGTCGCCAATGTACTGCCAGGCCAATGCACCTGCGTAACCGCTTTCGAAGGCGAACTTGTAAGCCTGTTCCGTAGAAATCTCGGTCTTTGTTGCCATGGATGCGGTATGAGTATCGCCGCTCCAGCCACTGGCCGGGAATTCGCCGATAATCATGGGCTTGGCATCATACTTGTAGGTTGCCTGCATCTGGGCCGCAGTGTTTACGAAGGGAGAAACTGCATCGCCCTGATAATAGGGGTAATAGTGGGTCTGGAAAAAGTCCAGAGTACCATTGGCTTCGCCACCGGCTGCAATCAGGTTGGCGTCATTCCACCATTCTTGATACTGGATGTTCACGCTACCCGTAGAAACCAGCAATTCGGGATTTGTAGTATGGATGGCTGCAGCCACCTTGTTGGTAAACTTCTGGAGGGTTGCCTTGTCCAGCTTCTTGGTAGTCCAGCCTACATTGGTCATGCCTTCCGGTTCGTTGAATACTTCCCAAGTCATGAGGGCATTGTGATTGCCGATGCCCTTCACCACAGGAACAAGGACGTTGTTGATGAAGGCGGTTGTACCTTCGTCGGTAAATAGCTTTTCGTTGGCGGTAATGTCCAGCTTATCGCCTGCATAAATACCCCACTGGTTGGGTTCCATCAGGTTGTGGCTAAACAGACACATGGAAACCATGACGCCATATTCTTCGGCGATGTCCAAGGCCTTTTTCATGTTGGCAAGTGTGCTGGCCTTTAAGCCGGAAACCAGGTGGGTGGTTTCGTCAATAGCCGGGCTCTGGCTCATGTTATTGAAAAGCCACCAGCGAATTGCGTTACCGCCTGCGGCACGAGTGCCTTCCACGGCCTTACGCCATGCATTTTCATCCAGGGGAGATTCGCCAACGTCTGAATTATAGTCAGCCCAGGCCAGATTGGTACCGGAGAAGAAAATCTTCTTGCCGTTGTATATAAGGTCTGTTCCACTTACGGTAAGGCCCGGGGCTGCAAATACTGCAGAAGCGGAACCGGCGAGAGTGGCGATAAGGGCTGCCTTGGCGAACTTGTTCATGGATGTCTCCTTTTTTTCGACCTTAAATCTATACTAAAGAACCTAAAAATTCCGTATTGAAAGGATATCGTAAACTTTATTGTGAACTAAATCAACCGGAAACAAGGTCTAGTAATAAAAAAAGGCCGCGGAATTGATCCGCGACGCTTTTGTCCCAAACACTAATTCTTTGGATTACTTGATCTTAACTACCTGAGCAGCGTCCATGCCAGCGCCCTTTACGCGGATGATGAACTGGCCCTTGGAGAGTTCAGACATGTCGAATGCGTGGGTACCGGCAGCGAGAGTGCCTCGGTAGAGGGTGGCGACGCGCTTGCCGTTCATTCCGAACACGTCAACACTTACGTTGCCTGCGGAGGCTGCGGTAAACATGACGCTCTTACCCTGGACGTGGAGGCTGGTAGCCTTTGCTGCTGCAATTGCCTTAATGGCAGTCGGGGTACCGTCCTTGTTCAACAATTCAATCTTGGTAATGTGACCCTTGCTCTGGGTTGCTGCGGTAAACAGACCCTTCTTGTCGTCAAAGGCGCTAATGACCTTGCCGTTATCAGCTACCATATTGTCGAATGTGACCATGCCGTTGAAGCCTACTGCGCCGCCCACCATCAAGGTGACGGAGAAGAGGTTGTCAAGGTCCATGGGATGTTCCACGCCATTATCGTCCTCGTAAGTGGTGATGTCGAATTCACAAGTGGACTTTGCACCATCTTTAATCCAGCATCCATCGGACTTAGACATTTCCCAGGTCCAGCCGTCATCTTCCATGCCGTTACGGACGAAAGCGAGGCCAACCCAGATGCCGCCGTCTGCACCACCTTCACCCAGGTTTGCGATATCCACGGCAATAGTCTTTGCGCCGGTGAGGTTCGGGACTTTCTGAAGTTCGATGTTTGCACCGCTGTCGTTCAGGGCCTTGAAAGTAACACCCATGATCAGGTCCACATATTCCTGGTTTGCCTTGGAGGTGTCTGCACCAAAGGATGCGCTAGCCTTGGAGGTGGGGCAAGTCTTGGTGCCGGCGTTAGCCTCGTTATAGGAGTCCCAGCCCGGCATCTTGTCCAAGGTAATAATGCGTTCGTCGGCAAAGTTGCTCTGCCATACGGAATTAGCAGTCTGGCTGACGTAGCCACCAGACCAGGATTCGTACCAGGGCATCCACCAGCTCCAGGGAGCATTATCATCGTATATGCCCTTCACATCAGGAATAGGACCGTTTTCACTCAGGGAAATCACCTTGTTGGTGCCGGCCTTATTAGTGAAGTCAATGAATGCGGAGGCGTTGCTCTGATGGTCGTTTGCCTTGTTGTAGATGTCAACAGAGATAACGTCATAATAGTTTTCACCCGGAGTCCAGGTAATCTTGGATGCGTCCTGGGGGTTAAAGTCCCAAATCAGGTTGTTGACGCCGTTCTTGAAGACCATGCGTTCGTAGAGCAGCTGGTAGAGAGCTGCGAACTGCTTGCCAGTATGGGTGCTCCACCAGAACCAGTTGCCACCGGATTCGTGGAGGGGGCGGAAGATCGCTGCAACGCCTTCTTCCTGGAGTTCCAGGAACAGCTTGGAAACCTTATCGATGTCGCCTGCCAAAACCTTATATTCGGTGCTCAGGGTGTCCCAGCTGGTAGTTCCCTTTACGAATGCGTTAGTGAAATCAAAATCGGTATTCTTGGTCTTGTTGCCGTTAGCGGTGTAGAATTCTTCTTCTTCACCGGGACGCCAATGCCATGTGATAGCGGGAATACCGCCCTTCTTCCAGGTGGACTTTACGACGTCCATAGCCTTTTCGGTGTAGGTCTGGAACCAGCTGGATTCGGAGTTTCCGCCGGTAGCGTTCATCATGTCTACGCCAACCAAGGCGGGGAACTTGCCACCAGCCTTGAAAACAGCCTGGACATCTTCGTGCTGGGTCATATCACCCACGGTGTAAGCGTCCATATTTCCGGTCATGACGCCAGAAATAGTCTTCTTGCCGAAGTTGTTCACCAGGAAGTTGTATAGTTTCTTGGCAGACGGGGTAGCGTCTGCTGTGACAGGAGCGTTACAGAGGGTGAATTCCTTGGCCTTGAAGGGTTCTACGGAAATGTAGTCCACGTCAATCCAACCCCAGCTATTTTCAATGGAAACCTTGTTTTCGCCAGCGTTCAGCTTGAGAACGGTTTCGACATCCACGAATTCGCCCTTGGCTGTCACGGGGAAGGAAACCTGGGAGGAAGCGCCGTTTGCAGCAACATAGTTGATCTTGTCGCCGTCGTAGTTATTCATGTAGTGGACGACGATGGTGTCGCTACCGGCAGTTTCGACGCTGACGGTGAAGTTGATGTTGCCGCCATTCAGCTTGACGTACTTTCCGCCAGAAGCGGAAGCGTTAGCTGCTGCTGCTGCGTCATCAGTGAGTTCTGCAGATTCAGCTTCGTACTGGGCTGCGAAAGTGGTTGCAGCCATGGCCAGGCCAAAAACTGCCAAATTTTTCTTCCAACTCATAAACACTCCATACAAAAGGTTTGTCTTTCCTATAAAACTATACTTATCCCTATAATATAGACTCAAATTAAATAGTCCGTGTTGTAATAACGTTGAAAAATACTCAACGTGCGGAATAAAAGAAAAACGGCATTTTTACGAAGAAAACGCCGTTTTGTAAATGAATGTTGAGAAAATTACTTCTCTGTCACCGTGAATCCGAACTGGAATGTTCTAGATTCGCCAGGAGGAATTATGATCAGTCCGCGGTGATGGTTCAGGGCGTCCGGTTCCGAGGTCATGGGCTCGATGGCGATGCTCATTCGGTCGGGAGGGGTGTACATCTGGATGGCGTTATACTGTTCCACACCGGCGCGCTGCCAGATGTCCAGCATCCTGGATGCACTTTCCAGAATCACATGGGCGTTGTTGGTCAAATCCTGGGTTTCTGTCACGCGGACCTTGGAAAATTCGTCATTTAGGCAGAAGCAGTCGTTAATGAACTCGTCGCCAATCTTGCGTCCGTTTACAAAGCGCTTGTCATCCTGGAAGTTTCCGGTAGGCAGGTCTGCTTTGTCCAGGAGAGCGAGCTTTGTCTCAGGAATCTTCATGGTGAGGCCATCGATCTTTTCGCCCAGCATGAAATAGGGGTGCCAGCCTTCAGAGTAGGGCATGTCCTTGGAACCCAGGTTTTCCACCTTGGACTGGATCATGACGGATTCGCCATTGAAGGTCACAATGTTGGTGGCACGATAGGGGAAAGGAAATCCTGCATAAGCGCCTGGCCAGTCGCAAGTGAAAACGGCAGTGCAGCTAGTGCTGTCGCTTTCAAAACTCTGGAATTTCCATTCCTTGTTCTGGAGGAATCCATGGAGGGCGTGTGGAGCCCAGCTGACGTTGTTTTCTAGCTGGTAGGTGTTGCCGTTCCATGCGAACTTTGCGTATGCGGTACGACCCGGGAACGGAGTCAGTCGGCAGCCGGCGTTGGTGTCCGGAGCAATCTTTGCGATGTCGTTACCCTGACGGTAGCCCATCAGGAGGTCGCAGCCATTTACGCGCCAGGCGTTCAAGCCGCAACCGTAGCCGCTAAGAATTTCAAATTCGGCGCCGTCATCGCGCTGCAGGACGTAGCATTCGATGGTGCCCAAAGGACGAGAAATAATCTTGAACTGACTCATAGTAGGCGAAAAATTAAATAATAAAGTTGCTTTTCCAATATGGATATGGAATAGGATAACATAAATGTATCACGAAAAATAATAAAAGAGGAATCGTGAAAGTTTTTTGTAATAAAGAGACCTTCGGTGTAAATGGAATTTTGAGTTTTTTGTTCTTTCGAAAAGAGTTTTACAAAGTTGGGCTGAGGTAGGGAATAGGGAATCCTTGATTACACGGATTGAATTTCTATCTTTTAATTTATGGATAAGCAGACGATTGTAGCCCCCATGACTCCAAACGGCGTTAGTGCCGTTGCCGCCATTCGCGTGAGCGGACCTCAGGTACGTGATGTGGTGGAGGCCTTGTTTGGCGAGAAAGCGGTGGCCGGACTGAAGTCCCACATGGCGAAACTGGGAACGGCAAGATGGCCTGCAGATGTGCCGAACGGTTGCCACGCCGGAGCCACGATTGATAGTCTACTTTACTTGTATTTTGAGGGCCCCAATTCCTATACAGGCGAAGACGTACTGGAGTTATATCCCCATGGAAATCCATTGATTGTCCGTGACTTACTCCAGGCCTGCCGTATGGTGGAAGGTGTCCGATTGGCGGAACCGGGAGAATACACCCGTCGCGCATTTTTGAATGGAAAGATGGACCTGACCCAGGCGGAATCCGTTGCCGACGTGATTCACAGCGCAAATCGTTCCGAGTTGGAAAATGCCCACCGCTTGCTGGGCGGCGCCCTGTCCAGGAAAGTATCCGCATTGACCGCCCAGGTGAAGGATATTTCCGCCCGTCTGGAACTGGATGTGGATTTCGCCGAGGAAGAAGCGGATCCGGATTACGCCGGTTGGGAAACCCGCTTTGTGGCAATTCGCCAGTCGGTGCAGGATATTTTGAGCAGTTTCCGCGGCAAGGCCGAAGTTGGCCGTTTGCCCTTGGTGGTTTTGTACGGCGCACCGAATGCGGGCAAGTCTAGCTTGGTAAATGCCCTGCTTGGCGAAGACCGCATTCTCGTCAGCGATATTGCTGGCACTACCCGTGACTTCGTGGAAGTCCGTCTTTTCTTGAAGGGTGGAGAAATCCGCCTGGTGGATACTGCGGGACTTGCTGAAAAGGCCGCGGACGCTCTTGATGGCCTCAGTATGGAAAAGAGCAAGCAGATTCTCGCCGAAGCAGATATGAAGATCTTGTTAGTTGATGGAACAGCTAGCGTCATCCTGAACCCCGAAGGGGTGAAGGATCCAGTAGGCATGAATGTTCATCCGGATCTTATTTTGCAGACGAAGGCTGACCTTTCTAGGAATGTCGCTCTGAACTCGGTTCAGGGGCAACTTGCCATTTCCTCCAAAACAGGCTCAGGTCTTTCCGAACTTAAGTCCGTCCTTAACGCCCGTCTTTTCAAGAATCGCGAAAATTCCGAAGACCTCTGGATCACCAGCGAACGTGAGAAGGCCTGCCTCGAAGAAGCTCTGGCTGGCATAGACCGCGTGCTTACACAGCTGCGCTCCAATCCCGCAGTAGAACTGCTGGCCTTTGAAATGCAAGTCGTTCGCCGTGCTCTCCAGAGCATTACCGGCGAAATCTCATCTGAAGACGTTTTACAATCCATCTTTGCGGGGTTCTGCATTGGGAAATAGCTATATCGGCGCCTTGCTCGCCATCGTCATTTTTGGCTCCTACATGGTGCCCCTGAAAAAGTGGTCCTCCTACTCTTCCTGGTCCTTCCTTTCCATGATGACCACGGGTGCGCTTATCTGCTCCTTGGTAATCGCCTTTGTGACGGGAACCTTCAACCTGAATCCCATGGGCTTGCTTTGCGGTGTCTTGTGGGTGGCAGGCGGCGCCTTCAGTTTCTGGGCGGTTCAGGCCGAGGCGGATCTGGCTGGTGCCGGCGTCCGCGCTATGGGCGTAAGCATTCTGGCGTCCTTCCTTTCCGGCGTTTTGCTGTTCGGCGAATCTTCCAACTTCGTGCTGTCCATTCCGGCCATCATCTGCTTCCTGGTGGGGTTGTCCCGCTTGACTCCGTCCACCGGAGGTTCCGTATTTAAAAACTGGCGCTCTTTCCTGGGCGGTTTTGTTTTTGGTACTTACCTCATTCCCTTCAAGATTGCTACGGCCAATGGCCTTCAGCTTACGGATTTGGAATTTATGTGCCCGGCGTCCATCGGCATCTTTGTGGGCAGCCAGGTTCTTGTGGGGATCCTTACGTTGAAACGCAAGAAGTCCTTCGGCTTCCCGATGGTGCCCAGTCTTGTTTGCGTCGGTACCGGCGCCCTCTGGGTCTTTGGTATGCACGGTTGCTTCTGGGCCATCGCGCCCATTGCCGCAGGCGGCGCCTTGGGTTACGCCGTAGGCTATCCTCTCACTCAGCTCAACCTTCTGGTGAACCTTTGCTGGGGCGTGATTGTCTTTGGCGAATACAAGACTGCTAGGGAAAGAATCAAACTGCTTCTCGCGACCTTCATTATCCTAGCCGGCGCAGTTCTTCTGACTCTCTCCAAAGGCTAAATTACTTTACTGCAATCTTCTTTGTGGTTTCGCCAATCTGCACCATATAAATGCCACTTCTCAGTGCGCTCAAGTCCATGGTGACGGATTTGCCGTTAATGGGTTGGCTCGTGACCTTGCGACCGCTCAAGTCGATGAGCTGAATCGTCTTGGCAAAGTTCCCAATAACGTCGATGTTCAGTGTGCGGCCCTGCAGTTTAATGCTGCCGACTTCTGCGACGGTTGTCTTGATGCTTGCACTGGAAATGGGCTCAATAATGGGCTTGGTTACTTCATCGTAGCGTGCGGTTAATGCCATCAGGTACCAGGTGGAGTGGGGGAGCCACTGCTCGATCCAACGCCAGTTGTTCCAAGGTTCGTCTGCGGGGAATCCTGCTTCAGAGACGTTATCCCAAACGATGCCGGAGCCGTCGGTGCTCTTTCCGCTGATGCCGTTGGCGATACCGCCTTCCAAGGTGGCGTCGTAATCAGAAGATCCGTTGTACTTGGCAGGATTCTTGATTCCCTTGCCGTACATCATGCAGACGCCATAGGGGTTCTTTCCCAGAATCCAGTCCAGCTGGTCGGTGGCGTACTTGTTGATAGCCTCGCTGTCCGCTCCGTCTTTGCCTAAAATCTTTGCGGCGTAGATTACTGCGGCGGAAAGGCTTGCAATGCGGGCGTCTTCGCCTTGCCACCAGTACTTGCTTTCGTTGTCGTGGGGGATAAAGAAGGTGTTCTTGATGGCGCCTTGGGTCTTTGCTGTCTGTCGGGCGTAGCCGAAGGGATTGTCCACTTCTGTGGTTATGGTGACGAGCCAGTTCAAGTGTGCACTTATTGCGTCTCCAACCTGGTAAAGGAGCTCGTTCACGGGATCGCAGTCGCAGTCGGGACGAGCCCAAACAGGTCTTCTGTCGATAAATTCGTCCGAGGATATGTCTTGCTTGCTTTCGATTTCCGCAAAACGGCTTAAAGCGACAAGCGGGAGACCTGCGTCACTGGCATGCCAGAAGGGGCGAGTTTCGTCATCGTCGCTCCAGAAATAGCCCTTTTCGCTCATACGTTTGCTTAGGTGTCGTGCGCGCTTGCGGGCTTCAGTCAAGTAGGCCTTGTCTTCTGTGGCGGCGTACAGTTCCGTTGCGGCTAGCAAGGCGGTGTAATCGTCGATGATGTTTTCCTTGCCGTCATCACAGTATTCGCAAGAGCCGTCCATGGACTGTTTGCCTTGCAGATGTTCAAAGCCTTTCTTTGCTGCTTCCAGATATTGTTCGCTGGTGTAGTCGCCATTCTTCTTCAAGGTCGAAGCGCGGGCGAGAGCGGCAATGGCCATGCCGCCGCCTTCGCGGAAAGCGGTCTTGTAGTCTGCGCTCTTCACGCCATCGCTTCCGCTAAAGGCGCAGAGGAAACGATCGCCTTGTCCCCAGTTGTCGAAGACGGTCATGTAGAAGAATCCGGATTCGTCCTGCATGCGCATCAAAAAGTCTGCGCCGTAAATGGCTTCGTCGATGGCGGTAACGGTGGAGGGGTTTGCGGTCAAGGTGCTAGGCATCTTTTCTGCGGCAAAGGCCAATGCCCAAACCGTCAGCGGAATCTGCTGTGGGTTCAGGTAGTTTGCGTAGGAAAGGTGACTCAGGTATTTGCTGACGTCACCGCTGGCGTCATACCAGCCGCCGTGAACGTCGCGGGTAACGCCGCTGCTGCCATAGACGGAAACCTTCTTGTCCCAGCCCATGATGGGGTCCTTGTCGGCACGGTCCTTGTAGAAGTAGTCCATCACGGATTTCAAGGTGTTTGCCGCCAAAGCGTTTTCGGCTACGACGACTTTTTCCAGGGAGGAACCGTCGGAAAGCTTGATGGTGTAGGTGCCTGGTTCGGTCACCTTAGAAAAGTCCGCGGTGTAGAATACATCGCTTCCGTTGATCCAGTTGTCAGAATTGGAGCCTTTGCTCAACTTGCCAGTGTAAACAGCGACGCCGTTTGATTCCACGGTAAAGTCTGCTCCGTCGAGCCCCGCTGCAGCTTTGACCACTACGGATTTTGGCTGGGAAGCGTCGTAACCCACCTGGTTATGGTAAAATGTGGCAGCGTTGGCAGAGCCGATGGTTGCCAGTGCTGCAAAAGTGCTAAGTGTAAAAATCTTTGTCCTCATGGTCCTAAATTTAATTTTATTGGATAAGAGTGGATTGGCTTGCAATTTATTTGGCGAATTTAAGTCGCCAAGTAAATTTGTTTAACTTGCCTAGAAATATACTCTAATGGGGTGAGAAATCCAAGTCGTTTTCTCGGCCGATTGTTC